>NZ_LR134173.1:647500-947500 GCF_900635815.1 Legionella cherrii | reverse complement strand
TATCGGATCACCTGCAGGAGTCGATTCTTCCTCATCGCTGGCAAGATCGTAATAGGCATTCTTTAAATCTTCAGTCAATTCAACATGCGATTCATAAAAGGAATTTAATACAGGAAGCCAAAAACTGAGGGTGTGTTTGCGTGAATCAATCATTTCAGCCAAATGATTCATCAATTGAGTCAATGCCTTTGCTGTGACTTTATTATTACCTTCTGCAGCTCCTTGCAATTGCGCGACACAAATATCTAACGCAAAAACACATGCGGAATAAACCGAAAGGCCTTCATCTAACTTTTCTTCTAAGTTATTGATGATATCCACTAGTTTAAAAGCGAGTTCAGGTTCTTGAAAAAATAAAGTATATAACTGAGGATCCGGTTCCGCATTTTGTTCAATGTGGGTCGCCATTTCCGTGAGTAGGTGGTATAGTTCTGACGAATTATGGGTCATATTTTTTTAGGCACCTCTCTTGGTCTACCTTCTTCATTTATGGCAACAAAAACAAAAACACCTTCGGTGACTTGATACGTTTCATTCTGAGTCGCAGGATGAGCCCATACCTCAACATTAAAGGTCATAGAGCTATTGCCTTGTTTTACCAACGTGACATAACAGCTCACAAGATCCCCCACATGAACTGGTTTTAAGAAATTCATTGAATGAATAGCCACTGTAGCTACACGTCCTAATGCCAATTTTTTAGCCAAGATTCCTGCGGCTAAATCCATTTGTGACACAATCCACCCACCAAATATATCACCATTGGCGTTCGTATCTGCTGGCATCGCCAAAGTCTGAATAGTTAACTCTCCTTTGGGGGTATTGGTCATGATTCACCATTTCATGTTAGATGTAGCCAGGGGACGCTGTCATTAAATTAAGAGAAAAACCCCTTCTCCCCATGGGAGAAGGTACCCTAAGGGCGGATGAGAGTTTTGACTGCAGCGAATGCCCCCTCACCGCACCCCTCCCCCACGGATGGAAGAGGAAACTCTGACATTATAAACCAAGCGCCAGCAGGGTTTAATTACGCTTTAATTTAGCTAATGCATCTGCCATTGCTGTATTAAATACCGTTTTTTTAACCGGCTCAACTTTTTTAGCCTCAGGTTTTTTCTTATGCTCTGCTTTTTTAACTGGCGGTTGTTTTTTCACTTCAGATGTTTTTGCAACTTTTTTAACGGGTTGGCTCGCAGGTTGATCTTCCAATTTCATACTTAAGCCAATGCGTTTTCTTTCTTTATCGACTTCAATTACTTTAACGGTTACGATATCACCGGCCTTCACTACGGTACGTGGATCAGAAATAAATTTATTCGTCATCGCTGAAATATGGACTAATCCATCTTGATGAACGCCAATATCCACAAAAGCACCAAAGTTAGTTACATTACTGACAACCCCTTCAAGGATCATTCCTTCGTGTAAATGTTCGATGTCTTCAACACCTTCTTTAAATTGCGCCGTTTTAAACTCCGGTCTGGGATCGCGACCCGGTTTTTCCAATTCGCGCAACACATCTCTTATGGTAGGCAAACCAAATTGCTCATCGATAAATTGTTCCGCATTCACACTGTGTAATACTTCTTTATTGCCGATTAGTTTTTTAATATCAACTTTTTTATCTGCAATAATTTTTTCTACTAAAGGATAAGCTTCTGGATGAACACAAGAGGCATCCAAAGGATTATCTCCATGCATGATACGTAAAAAACCTGCTGCTTGTTGAAATGCTTTTTCACCCATACGATTTACTTTTTTTAAATCCATCCGGTTTTTGAATGCGCCATGTTCATCACGATAAAGCACTATATTCTTGGCTAAAGCCTCATTAAGACCGGAAACATGGGATAAAAGAGCCGCCGAAGCAGTATTTACATCAACACCAACAGCATTCACGCAATCTTCAACAACACCATCCAAACAACGCGCCAACCGGGTTTGATTCACATCATGTTGGTATTGGCCTACGCCAATAGACTTGGCTTCAATTTTGACTAATTCCGCAAGTGGATCTTGGAGACGACGTGCAATAGAAACAGCCCCTCTCAAGGTAACATCTAAATCAGGAAATTCCTGAGAAGCTATTTCAGAAGCCGAATAAACAGATGCACCTGCTTCACTCACAATAATTTTAGTCAGTTTTAAATCAGGATACATTTTTATCAAATCAGAAACTAAGCGCTCTGTTTCGCGAGAGCCAGTTCCATTACCAATACTGATTAAATTTACGTTGTGTTTTGCGGCCAATTTAGCCAAATCAGTAATTCCCTGATGCCATTCATTTTGGGGCGCAAATGGAAAAATAACAGTGTAATCCAGTAATTTACCAGTTGCATCAACGACAACGACTTTAACACCTGTTCTGATTCCAGGATCAAGACCGATAGTGATTTGTGGACCAGCTGGTGCAGCAAGTAACAAATCACGTAAATTTCTGGAAAATACTTTTATTGCTTCTTCATCGGCCATTTCTCGTAAACGGGTGAGTAATTCCAGCTCTAACTTAGTAAATAATTTTACCTTCCAGGTCAGGCGTACCGTTTCAAGGAGCCAACTGTCTGCTTTTCTTTGCTGGTCAGCAATATGGAAATGCGCAGCTAATTTATTTTCACCGTAGGTTTCTTCGTGCTCAGGTAAAGTAAGACTCACTTGTAAAACACTTTCCCGACGGCCACGGAATAAAGCTAATGCACGATGCGAAGGGATCTTTTTAATCGCTTCGGAATAATCAAAGTAATCTGAAAACTTGTTTACCGTTTCTTTTTTCTTGGAGCTGCCTATTGATTTGACAATACCATGCTGCCACAAATATTCGCGCAGCTCATTAATTAAATCGGCATCTTCTGCAAAATGCTCCATTAATATATGCCGCGCACCATCTAATGCTGCTTTTGCATCCTCAACACCAGCCTCAGGATTGATAAATTGCACGGCGTGTTCTTCGGGATCCAGATCTGGATTTTTCCAAAGAGCCTGAGCTAATGGCTCTAAGCCTGCTTCTATGGCAATCTGAGCCTTAGTCCGACGCTTGGGTCTATAGGGTAGATATAAATCTTCAAGACGAGTTTTAGTGTCTGCAGCCAAAATGCTTTTTTCTAGCTCAGGAGTTAGTTTCTCTTGTTCTCGGATAGACTGTAAAACTACGGCTCGGCGTTCATCCAATTCTCGTAAATAAAGTACACGTTCATCAATAAAGCGCAATTGCACATCATCTAATCCTTCAGTAGCCTCTTTGCGATAACGAGCAATAAAAGGAACTGTTGCCCCTTCATTGAGCAGACGAATGGACGCTTCTACCTGCGCTGGTTTCACTTTAAGCTCTTGCGCAATAATCGCAGCTAATCCCGACATCTCTTGAGTCATTTACATCCCCGTAAAACATAAATATAAAACAATTTGATTACCGCACCCGAAACCTTGCTGGAATAGTCTGGGTGAGTCGTTTAAAAAACCGCCACATTATTACTCAACAGTCACTGACTTGGCAAGATTGCGCGGTTGATCAACATCCGTACCTTTAGCAACGGCGACATGGTAAGCCAACAATTGCAAAGGTATCGTATAAACTATTGGCGCAATCCATAGACCACAGTAAGGTACCTTAATTAAACGCGTGCCATTTGCTTGCCAGTTTTGAGTATCATCAACAAAAACAAACAACTGACCACCGCGTGCACTTACTTCGTGCAAATTAGATTTTAATTTATCCAGCAGTTCATCATTGGGAGCAACGGCAACGACAGGCATATTTTCATCAACTAAAGCCAAAGGACCATGTTTTAACTCTCCAGAAGGATAGGCTTCTGCGTGAATATAAGAAATTTCCTTTAATTTTAAAGCCCCTTCAAGAGCTACTGGATACTGCACCCCGCGCCCTAAAAATAAAGCATGTGCTTTATTAACAAATAGAGATGCGAGATCTTCAATTTCCTCATTCATTTTTAATGCACGCTCACAACATGCGGGCAACTCTTGCAATTGTTTTAAGATTTCATTAGCCCGATTATCATGAGAAAGCGCTGCGGCCAACATCAAGAAAGCAACTAATTGAGTGGTAAATGCTTTAGTCGATGCCACCCCAATCTCGATTCCAGCACGCGTTAGGAAAACACACTCTGCCTCCCTGACCAAGGTACTTGTTGCCACATTACAAATAGCCAAGGTGGCTAAATAATTCATTTTTTTTGCTTTTTGCAAAGCAGCGAGGGTGTCTGCTGTTTCTCCGGACTGGGACACGGTAATAAATAAAGTATCCTGGGGTACGACTATATCTCGATAGCGGTATTCACTCGCAATTTCAACTTGAGTCGGTAATCCCGCTAAAGATTCTAACCAATATTTGGCAATCATTCCGGCGTGATAACTGGTACCGCAAGCAACAATATGAATTTGTTTTACCATCGGAAATACATGAGAGGCTCGTTCACCAAAACTGGCTTTAAGTACTTCGAGGCTATTTATGCGACCTTCTAAAGTATCAGTCAGTACCTTAGATTGCTCAAAGATTTCCTTGAGCATAAAATGCCGATAAGGCCCTTTGCTTACCGTTTCAGCATCACTTGTTAAAGGGTGGAGAGGCCGTTCAACAACCGATTTGGATGCATTATAAATAGTCACGCTTTTCGAGGTAATAAAGGCACTATCCCCTTCTTCCAAGTAGATCACTGATTGTGCAAAAGACTTTAATGCCAGTCCATCAGATGCGATAAAATTTTCACCAATGCCTAAACCAACAACCAAGGGGCTCCCTTTACGAACTGCAACAAGCTCCATTGGCCTATGTTGATGCATAACACCCAAAGCAAATGCACCATCCATTTCTGCAGCAGCAGTTTGCACTGCTGCAAGTAAATTTTCATTCTGTTGATAGTGGTAATGAATTAAATGAGCCGCCACTTCTGTATCAGTTTCAGAGGTGAACTGATAGCCCTTCATCATTAATTCATGGCGTAATTTTTCATGATTTTCAATAATACCATTATGTACTAATGCAATTTGTCCATGGGATAAATGAGGATGAGCATTTTGCTCAGAAGGCTTACCATGTGTCGCCCATCTCGTGTGTGCAATCCCTGTATTACCGGCAATGGCGGTTTCTTGCATTGCATCGGCTAAATTTTGCACCTTGCCCTGAATTCGCACACGCTTTAAATTCCCTTGATTATCGATTACCGCAATCCCGGCTGAATCATAACCTCTATATTCCAAGCGACGTAAACCTTCCAGTAGAATTTTACTGATATCCCTTTCAGACACAGCTCCCATAATCCCACACATAAACCTGCTCCTCGTTTCAACAACCGCATATGAACGATATATCAATAAAAAAAGGGCAATTATGCCATAAACATTTATAAATCACTAACATGATTCGCAATAGATTGAGAAAGGACGATGCCACAAATTATCTTCTAAACACAAATATGGAATACAACCATAAATAGAGGTTCTAAAAAGAAAATTCAGACTACGACTACTACTTATAAAGTATAGATATTTTCTTTGTTTTTACAAAAAGAACCCCTCACCCCAGCCCCTCTCCCACAAGTTGGGAGAGGGCTACTTTTAAAAACACTCCTTCTCCCTGCTAGGGAGAAGGTGCCCGTAAGGGCGGATGAGGGCTACCTTCAACCTACAATAAATAGATCAAGCTGTCCCCACCGTTTTTTACTCTATTGGATTTTCACAGGTTACGTCATATCCATGATATTTCATTGCCTTACATACTTCAAAAGCAAGGAGTCCATGAGCACGCGTACTTGGATGAATTTCATCCCAGAATAAATAGCTGTCAGGCGTATCACAAACATGATAGTTTTTATCCCCAGCAGCAAAGCTCGCATCTCGGTATTGAAGTACTTGTGCATAACGTAACACATAGTTGTTCGCAAAAGGTGAGTTACGGAATGAATCATACATGGGAAGCTTCACATCGATACACGCTTCTGTAGTATTAGTGAATCCATAGTTTTCTGGGTTTTTTAATGCGCGTGACAGATAATCTCCCATATCGATGTAAAGGAAATTAGAATCGGGGTAAATCTTCGCCCATTCTTTCATACGATTTTGAAGACGCTCATTGTGCATATCAATTGCGTTATTCAAAACCTCTCTATCCGTGGTTTGTACCATACGAGGAGTATCGCCTATATGAGGCAGCCCCATAATCACAAAACGACGCGCTCCTGCTTGCATTAATTTCATGACCGCAGAACCAGCTCCTGATAGAACATTATCAACATAGGTACTCATTACTTCAGTGTTGTAATTATCTTCAAAGAACAAGACATTAATGTAATCATTACTCCCTGTGAAAATAAAAAACACTGTTTCATCACTTAAGGTTGGGTGTTCGAGCAAATAAGCTTGAACCGTTAAACCAAGACTGGGCGGAACCAATTTCCCTACAATCAGATTTTTGATTGTTCCTAATGGATGACGAATCAAATTCCATACAGTGAGCTGATAATCATAGGTTGCTGCCCAGCTTCCACCAAAAGCACGGTTCAAATAAACTTCTTCATCGTCAGGAGAAATAGAAAGCATTTTTGCTAAATATTCATTCCATACCTGACCATTAGAAAAACGTGCATTCCAGTACGGCTTTCCTGGCAATACAGGCACCAATTTTATTTTACTGACTAAATTGGCAATATAAGGCGCTAATTGGTTATCAAAAAAATCGGTAACTACCGCGATACCTGAATCCAAAACCATTTGTGGCACATAATATTCCTCAGCAAACTCAACCATCTTATTAAGTACAAATGCTTTGAAAGGTGCTACTAAAAAAGCAGGATCTTCCTCCTGACGTAAACTTTTAAGTAAATGGGTGGTATTCCCTGTATCAGACAGACTGTCGCCGAAAACAACCATAGTTTTTATGGGTGTAGCGGCAAAACTCATCAACGGGATAAAAAAACCAAGGATAAAGAACCAACGCAACTTCCGAATGTAATGTGCCATATTATCTCCTTATAAAGCCAGCAGAATGAAAACGCAGATAGCTTTGGTATACACCCCAGAACTTCAAAATACCTGATTAATCTGTTGCTTTTTCCATGCCAAACACCTTAAAAATTCACAACAAAGCCCACTCATCACTGATCTTTAAGCCCTCCAAGGCAAAAAAATCAAGTCGCTTAAACTGAGCATTTTAAAGTTTCTTAGGTATATAACAGTATGATCGCTGGTTAGTTTTTGTCAACGCATTTAGCTAACTTTTGCTTCACATTGGACCGAAACTAGGGTGCATTTAATTGATGCCTATTGATTAAATTCTGTGTAAATGTTAATTTTCTTCGATTATTTTTGGTTATTTTTCAGGTAGTATGATGAACGAAATAGTGATTGCTTCATTTTATAAATTTGTTTCCCTAGAAAATTTCGAAGCGATGCGTGAGCCTTTGCTTGCTAAAATGCATGAAATTAAAATCAAGGGGACGATTATATTAGCCTCCGAAGGAATCAATGGAAGTTTTGCCGGAACGCGTGCCCAAATGGATCTATTTTACCAATTTATCCATCAAGATGAGCGTTTGGCTGATTTAAGATTTAAAGAAACTTTTGATAAAGAAAATCCCTTTGAAAAGTCTAAGGTTAAACTTCGTAAAGAAATTGTAACTATGGGTCTTACCAATATTGATCCTCTGAAAACTGTGGGAACCTATCTCAGTCCTGAAGAGTGGAACGAATTAATTCAAGATCCAGAAGTGGTGTTGATTGATACCCGTAATGATTATGAATTTGAATTAGGCACATTCAAAAATGCCATTAACCCCATCACGGAAAATTTTCGTGATTTTCCACAATATGTGCAAGAACAGTTGCTCGATAAAAAAGATAAAAAAATTGCTATGTTTTGCACCGGTGGGATACGCTGCGAAAAATCCACTGCTTACCTAAAAGATTTAGGGTTTGAAAATGTCTATCATTTGCAGGATGGCATTCTCAACTATATTGAAAAAATGCCCAAAGAAGAATCACTCTGGGAAGGACATTGCTTTGTTTTTGATAATCGTGTGGCAGTTGATCATCAACTCAATCGAGTCTATCCTCAATTACCTTTGGATTACAAACACGATCGCGTCAAAGAATAAATATGACAAACAAGAAACAATCCGATTCAACCATAGTGTTTAATCGCAAAGCAGGCTTCAATTATTTTCTTGAAGATCAGTACGAAGCGGGGCTTGTACTTGAGGGCTGGGAAGTCAAAAGCCTGCGCGCCGGAAAAATTAATTTATCTGATGCACATATTATTATCAAAAACGGCGAAGCCTTTTTGCTGGGTGCCCAGATTCAACCGCTTATTACTGCCTCGACTCATTCCATCCCTGACCCAATACGTACCCGCAAGCTCTTATTAAATAAAAAAGAATTGAACCACCTCATCGGGAGTGTTGAACGTCAAGGCTATACTATTGTTCCACTTTCTTTGTATTGGAAAAAAAATAATATAAAAATA
The DNA here is from genome assembly GCF_900635815.1 of Legionella cherrii. NCBI lineage: Bacteria > Pseudomonadati > Pseudomonadota > Gammaproteobacteria > Legionellales > Legionellaceae > Legionella > Legionella cherrii. The sequence continues at coordinate 939,030 of NZ_LR134173.1, read as the reverse complement.
AAAATAGCTTTGGCTAAGGGCAAAAAAGAGCATGATAAGCGAGACTCCATTAAAGACCGAGAATGGGAAAGAGACCGTTCTCGCATCATGAAAAAAACAGGGAGAGAGTGATGAATATAGGTGAATCCATACCCGATTTTGCATTTTCGGCAACGAGCGGTATTAATGCACGTCTCAGCGATTATAAAGGACAGTATGTTGTCCTTTATTTTTATCCTAAGGATGCAACACCAGGTTGTACTACAGAAGGACAGGATTTTCGTGATGCCTACCCCCAATTCCAAAAATTAAATGCACAGATATTTGGAATTTCGCGTGACAGCTTAAAATCGCATGAGAATTTTAAAGCCAAACAAAACTTTCCTTTTGAGCTCATTAGCGATCAAGACGAACAATTATGCCAATTGTTTGATGTGATTAAAATGAAATCAATGTATGGAAAACAAGTGCGTGGAATTGAGCGCAGTACGTTCATCATTGATCCGCAGGGAAAATTAAGCAAAGAATGGCGTAAAGTAAGCGTCAAAGGTCATGTAGACGAAGTACTTAGTTCGTTAAAGTAACCATTTTATTCTTGACTGGGTCACATCCCCTAAGCAGAATGAAGGAAGCAATCAAATAAGTGTAGCCTGGTGAAGGATTGATTAACCATCATTATCTCCCTTGGGGGAAGGTGCCCACAAGGGCGGATGAGGGGGATTTGGAGCTAATGCATCATCGCCCTAACCTCCCCCGCTTACGGGAGAGGGGCTCGAACTTGATGGCCGTTAGGTACAGCCTTCAACCAGGCTACACGTTTTAATCACAAGGTGGATTTATGGATAATAGCAATACCCGTCAGAAGTTGTTTGTACTTGATACCAATATTTTAATGCATGACCCTACCGCCATCTATCATTTTGAAGAGCATGATATCTATTTGCCAATGGTGGTACTGGAAGAACTAGACAATCATAAAATGGGTACATCGGAAGTGGCACGTAACGTCCGCCAAACCAACCGCATGTTGGTAGAACTCATGAGTAACTCCACCCATGAACAAATCGTCTCAGGATTAGCTATACCTAATTATTTGCATTCAGATAAGAAAAAGTGCAGTGGAAAGTTATTTTTTCAAACCGATGAATTCGATCAGGTTGTTCCATCAACTCTTCCTGGACACAAAGTAGATAATACAATTCTTGCTACTGCTTTGGGCTTGCAAAAAAAACACACAGGGAAAAAGCAAGTAATTATTGTATCAAAAGACATTAATTTGCGTATTAAAGCCGGGATACTGGGGATTCTTGCTGAAGATTATTACAGCGATCAGGTGCTTGATGACGTCAATCTGTTACACAGAGGCTTACATATTCTTGATAATAATTTCTGGGATTCCCATGCTAAAGATATGGAGTCATGGCAAGAAAGCGGAAAAACCTTTTATAAGGTAACGGGCCCACTAATCCGTCAATGGAACCCCAATGATTGCATCAGTACGGAAGATGATCAGTTTCAAGCCATCGTAAAAAAATTGGAACATGATCATGCGGTCATTCAGCTAACCCGCGATTATACAAAGCATTCAGTATGGGGAATTCATGCGAAAAACCGTGAACAAAACTTCACCTTAAACCTGCTTATGGATCCTGATATCGATTTTGTCAGCTTACAAGGTCCTGCTGGAACAGGAAAAACGCTACTCACGATTGCAGCAGGTTTAACCCAAGTCCTGGATCAAAACCGTTATACCGAGATTTTAATGACCCGGGTGACCATTCCTGTCGGTGAAGACATTGGTTTCCTTCCTGGTACTGAAGAAGAAAAAATGACTCCGTGGATGGGCGCTTTAATGGATAACTTGGAAGTGCTCCACAGTTCCCAAGTGGGTGGTACTTTTGGGCGCGGCGCAACTCAAGATTTATTGCAAAACAAAATTAAAATTCGCTCTTTGAATTTTATGCGTGGCCGTACTTTTTTAAATCGATACATCATCATTGATGAGGCGCAAAACTTAACTCCAAAACAGATAAAAACTTTAGTAACCCGTGCAGGCCCAGGTTCTAAGATTATTTGTCTGGGTGATATTAAACAAATTGATACCCCCTATTTGAGTGAAACGACTTCGGGTTTAACTTTTGCCGTTGATCGCTTTAAACACTGGGAACATAGCGCTCATATGAGTCTGACACGTGGCGAACGTTCAAGACTTGCATTTTATGCAGCGGAGCATTTATAGTATGTACTTTAAGGATTTACCATGACTGATCATGCCATCACTTTTGATGACGTTCTACTCGTTCCTTCATACAACCACCACGAATCAAGAAGAGTAGTGGAAACTGCCAGTACTGACAGACTGGGAAAATTAACCTTAGAGCTGCCTGTAATCAGTTCCAATATGGATACCATTACTGAAAGCGCTATGGCTAATTTCATGGGTTCTAAAGGCGCTATGGGTGCTTTACATCGCTTTATGAGCATTGAAGACAACATTGCCGAGTTTAAAAAGTGCCAAAATAGAGTTTTTGTTTCAGTAGGTTGTACTGCCGCTGAATTAGAAAGAGCCGCGGCATTACGTGATGCAGGCGCTGACTATTTTTGCGTGGATGTGGCCCATGCTCATGCCAAATATGTGGGTAAGACCCTCAAAAGCCTACGTCAGATACTTGCTGATCGATGTATTATGGCTGGAAATGTTGCCACCTACGCGGGAGCGGATTATCTTGCCTCATGCGGTGCGGATATTATCAAAGCGGGTATTGGCGGTGGTTCGGTATGCAGCACTCGAATTAAAACAGGCTTTGGTGTTCCGATGCTGACCTGTATTCAAGACTGTTCACGCTCTGATCGCTCTATTGTTGCTGATGGCGGCATTAGAACCTCAGGAGATATCGTGAAGGCGTTAGCTTTTGGCGCTGATTTTGTTATGATTGGCGGGATGCTAGCGGGCACCGCACCTACCCCTGGTGAAGTCATTCAAAAACCAGATGGCAGCAAGGTAAAGCGTTATCGTGGCATGGCCTCAAAAGAAGCACAAGAAAACTTCTTGGGACAAATGCATGAATGGAAAACCGCTGAAGGTGTAGCAACTGAGGTACCTTTCAAAGAAAATCCCGATGCCATTATTGCGGATATCGTAGGTGGTTTAAGATCGGGGCTGACCTATGCTGGTGCGGACACAATCAGTGAACTGCAACGCAAATTGAATTATGTAGTGGTCACCCAAGCCGGCCGTATTGAAAGCTTACCGCATAAATTATTAGGCTGAAAAACATCCAACCTGGGTGAAAGCGTAAGCCATAACCCGGGTTCTAGCTTTCCCCCGCGATTCGCTTCGCTTCACTCAGGCTACATCGTATTACTTACAGTTACAGTTTGATCTTCTGTCTCTGTCAAATCTTTAGAGGGAGCTGGTGTACTCGATTGAGGTGAAACACTTCCAAAATCTTCGGGCAATGATTGTTCCGCAAACGACATGGGAGACGTAGTGGTATCTGATGGTGAACTAAGTTCCATTACTGTGTCTTTCTCTGCTTCTTCTTCAATCTCATCAAACGTTTGCTCATTTCCTTCGTCAATATCTTGCTGCTCTTCTTGCTGTTCGTCTTCTAGATCCTCATTTTGCTCTATTTCATCTTCTCGTTCATTTTGTACTGTAACCTTTTCATCAGCTTCTACATTTTCAGCTTCCACTACACTACCAAGCTCTTCCTTCTTACCAATGTTATTTACTTTCTGGGTAAGTTTTTTCTAAGGCCTGAACCATTGAGTCGTTGGCTTTGTCAGGAAGCGAGGTAATCGTACTTTTAGCCGAACTGAGTGCATCGGTAAACTTACCAACTGCTTGCCCCACTGGGGTTTTATTGAACTCTGCAAGCTTCTCGTCTACCTTATCTGAAACTGCTTGTTTTGCTTTATCTATGAGTTCGTCTTTCTTTGCACCTATGGCATCACTTAAGCCACCTAGAGCTTTCCCCAACTTAGATTCTGCCGCTTTATCCCAACCCTTACTTGCAGCATTTTTCAAAGCACCATTGATATCGCCCTGAATTTCCTCAACCATATGCCCGAGATCGTCCAGATACTCCTTCATAGGGTCTTTTTTATCCTTACCCTCTTCTTTTCCCTGACCTTCCGCTTTTTTAGCTTTAGGTGCTTCGGGTTCTTGCTTAGGCTTGTCTTCGTCTTTCTTAGATGTTTGCTTTGGCCCATCAGAAACATCAGGAGCCATAACCTGTGGTTTTGGAGGAGGCGGTGTATCACTCACTTTTTGACCAGGGGTCTGACTTCCTGGTTTTGGTTCGGTAGGTTCAGTTTTTCCAGTACTCATTGTCTTTAACCTCTACAATATCTACCCCTATTATAATAAAGATAGCATATCAAAAGAAACATTGCCTCTAAATAAATAGCGCAGAATCAGTATTTTCAGATACACTTAAGCATATCAGGATTCTTTTTATATGAACCATATTTACTCATAATTTACACTTATTTTGCAAAGTAAATGCACTGAAATGGAATAATTAATGATGATGAAGCAAAATGATTTTCGTTATATGAGTCATGGCAAACAATTGCTTGATTTAAAAAAGGAAGATTTAGCACTGCTTAAGCCAATTAATCAACGGGGACCAAAAAAGGAACGAGCCCTCCTGCTTTTACATGGGTTTACTTCCACCCCCGCAGTGTATCGTTACCTGATTCCTCAAATAAATCAGTACGATGCATTAGTTTGTCCTGCATTACCTGGACATGCTGAAAGCATCGCTGCATTTGCACAAGCCAAAGCTGAAGATTGGCTTGATTGTGCCATGCAAGAATGTGAAGCCTTATTTAAGGAATACCCAAAAGTAGACATCCTGGGATTATCACTTGGGGGTATTTTAGCATGCAAGCTGAGTACAACATTTACATTCAATCATATGTTCCTTTTAGCTCCTGCATTAAAACTGCGTATGAACATTGATCAGAACTTGAAACTTCTTGCTGTGCTCAAAAAACTTGGATTCTGTGAGCTAAGAGGACAAGCAGGAAATCTGCAAACGGATAAATATGCTGAAATATCCTACAGAAAGATCCCAATTCCTGCACTTATTGAACTGTTTACCTTGATTCGTACACATCATTGGGTAGCACCAAGCTGTCCAATCGATCTTTTTTTAGGTGCCCATGATGTGGTTGTTGATTCAAAAGAGATAGAACGAATTTTTTCCCCTTTAGCGAACACCCAAATACATTGGCTCACTAACTCAGCACATGTTTTACCATTAGATAATGATTTGGATCAGATTGTTCAATGCATCAATCAGCATACATCTTGGAAGCAGAATGAGAACACTTCGCTTCGGTTAATGGACGATGCCCTGGGCATTAAGGAAATTTAACTTCTACCCTCATCCGCACTAACAAGTACCTTCTCGCCACCCTCAGTCATCGCGAGGGTCATGGAACTCCTTATTGTGACGCTGTAGTAGTGCAGTTTATAAAAAAAATTCTCTCTCCCGTTATCGGGAGAGGGATTTGGCTGAGGGTAAAAACCTCGTCCTTTTTAAGGGACTTGCTTATTGTAACGCGTAAAATCTTTAAACTCTGCTTGATTCCACTCACGCATATCCAATACCGATCCATCAAAAGCCATAAAGTCCGCTCGCGTGGTTGGCAGGTTATAATAATATATATCACTCGCATCCGTAGCTAAATTACTTTGATGTTTCGCCACCGAAATTTCTGCAACAGAATGCCCATGCGTTCTTACAAAGCTACGTTGTGCACGTAAATAACGTCCTTTAAATCGAGCATTTCCCCAGAGTTCAACATCAAGCCTATTGACTGCTCCCGCTAATTGAAGCGTTGCTTTCTGCTTTGCACGAACCATCAAGTTATCCGTTCTAACCCAATACAAACTGAGCCATGCATTTCCATACATGGACAAATTGGCTAAATTGGCAACTCCTTCAAGCTGAACTTTTGGGTCTCCCTGCAGGTGTATCTGTAAATTTTGGCTTGCGATACCGCCAATTTGGACAAGGCCTTTACCCTTGACATCCAAGACGCGTAAACCGATAGTACCGCCTAATCTAACGCTCCCCGTTTTTACCAAATAGACATCCAAGACACTGGTATGTATCTGACTTCCCCTAATTAAAGGAACACCTTGAGCCATCAAGCGATTAAGAAACTGGCCTCGAACATCCGCATAAACCGGACCATGCGCATTACCTAAAGACAAATACAGTGTGTTTTGTTTGACCTCTGCTTTTACTGTGACGAGATCACGCGCATCTCCGGATAAAATCACTTGCGGCTGTTTATAGCCTGTGTGCAAATTAACACTGAGCGGTCCTTCAATAACCACCTGATTAAAGGCGGGAAGTGGTCTGACTTGTTTCGTCTTTACCGCTTGTGGTAAAGGCGGTGTTATTTTTTTTTGGAGCCCATGATGCGCGCATGCGGTTAATAAAAAGACACTTAGAATCAATAAGTAAAACCGCTTTTGCATAGATTTCATTCCTAGTTTCAATAATTCCTCTACATTAGAGCAAGTTCTGGCAATGTGCAAGGTCAATGATGATGCATCTCTCTTTGAATTCACTATGGGCCTAGATATTCAAATGATGAGACTACTTATAGGGATAATAACTCCACAGCCAGGATAGAATATCCTCAAGATCTGTTCTACCAGATTTAGGACCAGCTGGTCTCATAAAGATATTCTGACTTGCTACAAAATTTTTTTGAGCAACTTTATTAGCTATTGTGCTTACTAATTAGCTAATTCATAGAGGATGCGGGGATCCTTGGCGTTTCTTTTTCCAGAAACTAACTAAAACCAGGATCCCTTATTAAAATCAGACAGCATTACCTGAGCAGGACAAGTATCGTTCACTGGTGCATTAGGAGCATCATCGATTAAAGACTCTAACGATTCATTAAAAGGGATTAAAGCCGGCAATTGAATATAAATATCAACCAAAATACCATTTCTACAACCTAAATAAACCTTGCCAGAGTTCTTTTTTCCAAAAGCTTGGGCTACCCTCTCCCGCAAAACAGTTAATGGCACTTTTTGTCCTTGATGTTGGGTAAGATACTGTCCTAAAACTGAATTATCGACCGCTTCCGTCAGACGCATGGCTAAAGAAAAATACTCATCTACAGACAAAATTTGACAACTGCCATGCTTATTCCATTCATGGCGCTCCAAACAACTCCCATAATTGTAACTGGGCATAAGTTTTTTCAAATTTTCCGATACTTGGGGTGATAGACTCAGTGGAGGATAGGCACAATGTCTGGATTTTTGTTCTACCCCACAGAATCCATAGCTTTGACCACAAGCATTTTGGTTAGGCCATAAGCCATGTAAGGTAAGATGTTTTGCTTGATACGAGTTTTTAGACAAGTGCATGCACTCTGGCTTACCTGCTTCATAACCATAAGTTTGACAAAAACCAGGCTGTGAACTGAGAGCAAGCACATAAGAGTCAGACATCCCTGCATGCGTGTCACATGCATCGCCAAATCCTACAGAAGCAACGACGTTGACAGAAAAAACAAGCAACAACAGGGCAGTGAGCTTTTTCATTAAGACACTCCAACCAGGCTTCTTTTGAACATTATACATAAGATGAACTTGAAAGCCAGTGTTTCTTTCTCTATAAAATATTGAATTTTAATGGAAATTTATTAACTAAAGTGTCTGATTTAAATACCAAAGAGAGCGCGTAGCCCGCATTACGCTGCGCTAATCCGAGCTACAAACATTCAATCTACCATACTAACAAAAATCAATCGCAGGAGAACCAGCTGGAGTTTCTGTTAGTCCATCGTCACTGCCCAATAAGGTTATTTTTTCGCTTGAAGACTCTTTGTTACTCCACAAGGAGAACATGAATGAACGCTCAGGCTTTGGTTCAGGCGTAGGCTCTTCAAGAAGTTTGTTACAAAACTCCGAATATTCGTTGTCATCAAATTCCAACGAATTTTTTTCTTCTGGTTTCAATAGAGCATCAACCAAAAGTTGAGATGCAATCGCCAACGCTGCTGCTGCAACAAGCATAGGTATGCCAATGCCCAGAGGCACAAACATTAAACTGGCAAAAACAACAGCAGGAACCATGCATTGTATCAAAATACTGCGCACTAAATTGACTGATTGATAAACCATCATCTCTTTTTGATATTCGTCTTCGGCCTGGCATTTCTTAATTTCTAGGTAAAGTAGCTTTTTTTCATCCTGATTGAGCTCTTTATTCTCTTTTAATAGCTTAATTAACTCCCCAATCTTTTGCGCAGCATCCTCTTGTTGCTCCTGTCTATTCTTATAGGTTTTATAGATTTCAATGCCTCCTCTGATTGCATTACTGATAATCGTGAATGCAAGGCACAATACCGCACCAGCAATGGCCATTGAAGCTAAAACTGGAGCTGATATTGGCATGAAGGGCATGGTCAAGATCAGAAAAGCCGCCATCAAACCCACAGCGTAGGCGATATTAACAATTAAGGATACCTTTTGCAGCTGCCATTCCCTTTCACATTTTGACTTTTCGCGTTCTAATGTTTTGATTTGCATCTCGATTTGACGCTTTGCCATTAGTTCTTCATAGCGAAGCCTGCCGTCTTCTTCTATCTGCTTAAGCGCTTGAAGTTGTCTGCCTAATCGTTCTAAATCTTCCTCATATTGCAGCATGGCTTTATTATGCTTTGTACTTTGCTCAATAAAATCCCATGACGCGATGAGAATATCAAAAACTAGTAGTGCAAGAGTAACCGCATCCCCCACTGTACCTAATAAACCTTTTCCAGTAAGCCAGAAAAAACACACTAAATTAGCGGTTCCCCAAATTAAATCATTCAATAAGGTAAATTTTCTTTGTGACCATTGAGTTAGGAAACGCTCCTGCCAAGGCGTTTTTGCCTCTTCGTCACTCATCCATGGATGTTTAATGGTGTGCTTGAGTAATAAAAAAAGATTCAGGGCAAAACGAGCGTAATATAAAATCCAGCTCAGATTCCCGGTATAAGGATCAGGCATTCTAATCGCATCGGTTGCCTGTTTTTGATGATAAAGATCTTCTGGAACCAGGCTAATGACGGTTTTTAAGAAACTTGATCCCCATACCCAATAGAGCCGTGCTTCATTCAGACGACCCATATTATCTCTAATTTCTTTAGCTGTACCACCAGATAAATCAACAATATCTCTGGCCAACAATTGACCCAGCGGAATACCTAAATATTTTAGCGGCTGCGCATCATGTTGCCCTGCTTTTACTGCTTTTGCGACTTTTATAACATTTTCAGGATAATCTTTGATACGTCTTTCATACTCAGGATCCAGTTCTATAAGGAATTTTGAGCATCTTTTAATGCATTCACCATATTTTTTGGCATTTTCTGTTTTTTGATAGTCAATCTCATGTTTTTGTTGGGCTGCCAAAAGCATCAGGGTGATTTTCAAATTGAATGCCAACTCTTCTTTTTGTTGGTCATTCATATAGGCAAACATAACCCTATCCGTATTATCCAATATTCCTAAATAGTACTCTAAGGAAGGCAGAAAATTATCACTGCGATGGTCCGCATAGGCGCGACCAGTTAAAGAGTGAATAGCGTCTAGCTCTTCACCTTGGGCACGTTGATATTTTCTAGAACATGCCTTTTTTAATTGCTTATATTGCTTTTGAAGGCGAAGAGATTGATGGTACTCAAAAGTCTGTGCGGTCGGATCTAGTCCTTCTGGCTCTTCCAGGAACTGAATACTTACTGTTTTTTGCTCTGCATTAATATCGACATAATATAGCGCACCGTCCTGCAAAACGATGGCATTATTGCCATGAAGCAATCGACTGATGGTGTCAAATTCAATGCCTTCTTCTTCAAAATTAACCTGATCTGGATCGATTTTGATAAGGCCGCACTCTGCTCTGTTGTACTTAAGCAACTCCTCGAAGCTCAAATCAGCAAGTTCCTTATTTTCTTTTAATGCATCTCGAAGAAAGGATTGAAGAATTGCGCTACTTGTTGCCATAAGTGCCACCTCGGTGATCATGAAATTCGGCGACTAATTCATTTAATCAAAGTAAAAAATTAATCTGTTCTTTTTTATAACATAAAATCAATTAAAAAAACAAGATGTGCATACATTGATTTACACATTTGAAACCAAAATTTTATAAAATAATGCATTCTAAGAGGCACTTAATCATATTTTGAGGTGAAATAAAGTGAAACTCGGGGTAAGATGCCCCATGATGTAAAATTCATTGTGGTCTTGTAGCAACTGTCTTGAATAAAAATTTTAGACAGTTGCTCCTGACGGCTCAATTTTTAGGAGAGATCACGGGCATAAATATCATCAAAACGCTTAATGTCATCTTCTCCCAAATAGGCACCACTTTGAACCTCAATGACATACAACGGTTCATCCCCTGGGTTGCTTAATCGATGCAGCGTATTTTGTGCAATATAAGTCGATTGATTGACAGATAAGTGGATTGTTTGCGTATCATTGATTACTTCGGCTTTCCCAGAGACAACAACCCAATGTTCGGCTCGATGCTGATGCATTTGTAAGGATAAACGTGCTCCAGGTTTTACCATCAGTCGCTTTACTTTAAAGGAAGCACCCTCGGCTAAAATCTCATAATATCCCCATGGGCGAGATACCCGTTGATGATCCTGGGTTACCTGATGATGATCTTTGCTTAAAGAACTCACCAAATCCTTAACCTGTTGTGAATATTGCTTGTCTGCTACTAAAACAGCATCTTGGGTTGCAACAATAATTTGATCTTGAACGCCGATTGCAGTGACCAAAATGTCGGTACTATGAATTAAACAATTCGTACTCTGCTGAGCAATAACTTTTCCAGTCACCGTATTTCCATCTTGATCAGGTATGTTTGCATCGGCAACTGCAGACCAACATCCTAAATCACTCCACTGCATGGAAACAGGGATAACTGCTGCTTTATTAGTCTTTTCCATAATCGCATAATCAATAGATTCTGCTTCACAACGCGAAAAGCATTCTAGATCGAGACGTAAAAAATCATGATGATGCTGGGCTTTTAAAACCGCTTGCTGGCTAAAATAATAAATATCAGGCTGATATTCAGCTAACTCCTGGAGATAGACATCAGCACGGCATACAAACATGCCGCTATTCCAAAAATAATTGCCGCTGGCGATAAACTCTTTCGCCACCTCAATGGCTGGTTTTTCTCTAAAACTTAAAACCTGCTGCACCTTATCCGTTAATGGCATGCCGGCCTCAATGTAGCCATATCCTGTTTTAGGACTATCGGGCTCAATACCAAATGTGACTAAAGCTTGATGTGCGGCTGCAAATTGAGCCCCGATCAACATCGCTTCCTGCCATGCCTGATCATCAGCTATCCAATGGTCTGAAGGAAGCACTAACATCACGGCATCCGGACCTGCTATTTGCGATAAATAATGAGCAGCACAGGCAATCGCCGGAGCCGTATTGCGGGCACAAGGCTCCAGCAGATAAGTCATGGAATGGGTGAAGTGATTTAATTGATCCTGGCAAAGAAAATAATGCGCATCATTACTCACAATAAGAGATTGAGCACTTACCAAGTTCTGAGCCCTTTTTACGGTTTGCTGTAAAAGGGATAACTCTCCATTTAAGGCCAGAAATTGTTTCGGATAATTTTTACGAGATAACGGCCATAAACGAGTACCAGAACCTCCAGCGAGGATAACAGGATAAAGAGTAGTCGTCATAATGTCCCATGTTATGGCATAATTTGGCGCATTCTAACAGCATTTTTGACCTAAAAAAAGGTAACTTCTCGATAAGCCAAGACAGAAACCCTCTCTTTTTACTTAGGTTTATTGAATAGGTTATAAAATGGCTAAATTCTTTATGGAGACTTTTACATTATGAAAAAAGCGGTAGTCTTACTGTCTGGTGGTCTGGATTCAACGACTTGTCTGGCTTTAGCAACCTCAAAAGGTTTTTCGTGTTATGCAATTAGTTTTGCTTATGGACAAAGGCATTCTGCGGAGTTGCTCGCCGCACAGCGTATTGCACAACATTATAAAGTAGCCAAACATCATATTGTTACCTTAGATACTGCACTGTTCCGCAATTCCGCTTTGACTGATTCCAGCGTGGAAGTACCTGCTTTTCAGGGGGGCTCTGAGATTCCCGTTACTTATGTTCCTGCCCGCAATACAATCTTCTTGGCAATGGCCTTAGGTCTTGCCGAATCCATAGGGGCACGAGATATCTTTATCGGTGCAAGCTCTGTGGATTATTCGCATTATCCGGATTGTCGTCCAGAATTTATCGATGCGTTTCAAACTTTAGCCAATTTGGCAACCAAGGCTGGAGTAACCGGGGATCATTTTTCCATTCACGCGCCTTTACAGCACTTGAGTAAGGTACAAACCATTCAATTAGGCACAAGCCTAGGCGTTGACTACAGCTTAACGGTTTCATGCTATCAGGCAAATGATGCTGGCGAAGCGTGCGGTGAATGCGACAGTTGTACGTTTAGACGGCGTGGATTTATCGGAGCTGGGGTTGCTGACCCTACGCTATACCGTAATTCATCTCACCGATAAGTCATATCGGTTAAAACCAGGTATTCATAATCCCTAACTAAGAACTAAAGACCCAAGGGCGGTCAGTAATTATCCTACAAGAACATTCAAGGAAAAATATGAACAATATTTATACTATTGGCTCCAAAAAATCAAATAATTTTACACTTTTGTTACAACAAATTGAGCATTTTTGGTTCACATGTTGCAAAATCATTGCTATTATCCGCCGTGATTTATAACCTTGGAGTAAAACATGGCATTATTATCAAAGCAAACCAAAAAACGTATCGAAAATTTCTTCAGTGGGCTTGCCTATGCACCAGCTACTGCCTTTACCGGTATTACTAGCTTTTTATTAGGCTCTACTGGAAAAGATAAGCAGGGTAAGGATGTGATTAATCGTGGTTTAATTGGCTTTATAGCTGATGGCATCAAGGATACTACTCGTGCTATTGGTGACTTTTTAGTTGCGCATAAGAAAGCGATTGCTGTTGCTGCTTGGGCTTCTCTAGCTGTTGCTGGTGCTGCTGCCCTTACTTTATTCTTGTGGCCTGCTGCTTTAACTGCTGTTGCTTCTTTCTCAATCTACGGTATTTCGATTGCAGGTATCGCTGGCGCTAACGCTCTTGCACAAATCGGTGTTGCTTCTGCATTAGCTTTTGCAGCTACTTCTACTCTAGCTTATGTAGGTGCTGCTCTTGGCAATTTTGCTAAATGGGTTGCAGGCTGCTGCAGTAAGGCTCGTGCTAGCCGCCAATCTTCATTGCTTACTTCAATTCATGAAGAGAATCAAGAGAATCAAGAGAGTGACGAGTACGTACCAGAAGTTTCTAGCGCATTTACCGGTTTAGGTGCTTCTACACCTCAAGAAGGAAAAGAAGCGGAAGTGATTAACTTTAAACCACCCGTTAGAACAACTGGTACTACTATAAAACCAGAGCAAGACGAAGAACATACACACACACCTACACGTCTGCAGCTTACAAGCAGTAATTAATCTGTTGAGTGAAAATTACTCTAAAACGCGGCCTAGGCCGCGTTTTTTTATTGGTACACGCAAAAGGGGGACAATCCAATTAAAATTCGCAAATACCGATCGCATGACGCGCCTGATTGTAAAACATACCTATCATTAAGACCCCAGCAATAACTCAGTTACCTACAGCATTTATCACTCATATGCGTTATAATCTCTCATTTCATACTAGCAGGTAACTCATTGATGGCGAAACAACGTAAAATGCTGGTAACCAGCGCCTTACCTTATGCAAATGGCCATTTACATCTTGGTCATTTAGTCGAACATATTCAAACGGATATCTGGGTGCGCACCCATAAAATGTCGGGCATTGAGTGCATCAGCATTTGTGGCGATGATGCGCATGGGACCCCAATTATGTTAAAAGCAGAGCAAATGGGGATTACACCTGAAGCCTTAACTGCTGAAATTAAGTTAAGCCATGAACATGACTTCAAAGCCTTTGCCATTGATTATGATTGCTATCACACCACCCACTCGCCAGAAAACCAAGCATTGGCTTCAGCGATTTACGAGGCATTGCAGGCAAATGGCTCAATAATTAAAAGAACCATACGCCAGGCTTATGACCCCGTAAAACAAATGTTTTTACCAGATCGTTATGTCAAAGGAACATGCCCCAAATGCGGTGCTAAAGATCAATATGGCGATAACTGTGAAGTATGTGGTGCAACCTACTCGCCCACCGATCTCATCGATGCGGTATCTGCTATTTCTGGTGCCAAACCTATAGAAAAAGACTCAGAGCATTACTTCTTTGATTTACCTCGTTATGAGCATCTCTTAAAAGAATGGACCCGTAGTGGTCACTTGCAAGCAGAAGTAGCGAACAAACTGGATGAATGGTTTGCCGCCGGATTAAAACAATGGGATATTTCGCGCGACGCGCCCTATTTTGGATTTCCTATTCCTGGAACTACCGACAAATACTTCTATGTGTGGCTTGATGCCCCTATAGGGTATATGGCCAGTTTTAAAAAATACTGTGATGAGAAGAATATCTCCTTTAGTGAATTTTGGGATAAGGACTCTACAACCGAATTATACCACTTCGTAGGTAAAGACATTGTTTACTTTCATGCGTTATTTTGGCCCGCCATGCTTGCTGCCAGTGGTCATCGCATGCCCACAGCAGTTTATACCCATGGCTTTTTGACTGTTGACGGTCAAAAAATGTCAAAATCACGCGGCACGTTCCTTGAAGCGCGTACTTATTTGCACCATTTACATCCTGAATACCTTCGCTATTATTTCGCCGCCAAACTCAATGGCCGTGTTGATGATTTGGATTTAAATTTTGATGATTTTATCAATCGCATCAACGCTGATTTGGTCGGTAAAGTGGTCAACATCGCCAGTCGTTGTGCCGGTTTTATTAATAAACGCTTTGATAACCGACTCAGTGACCGCTTAAGTGATCCGCAGCTGTATGCAGAGCTGCTGGAAATGCGCACAGAAGTCATAGAGTCTTTTATTTCTCGTGATTACGCACGCGCTATTCGCCACATCATGGATTGTGCCGATAAAGTAAATCAGTACATTGATATGAATAAACCCTGGGTTTTGGCAAAAGAAGAAGGACGTTTATCTGAAGTTCAAGACATTTGCACCATGGGAATTAATTTATTTCGCATCCTAATCACTTATTTAAAGCCGGTATTGCCCCTGATGGCAAAAGCCGCGGAAGAGTTTATGAATTGCGAACCGCTTACTTGGGATGCAATTGATCATCCTTTATTAAATCACCATCTCAATACCTTCCAGCCCTTAATGGTGCGTGTTGAAAAGGAAAAAATACAAGCCATGCTGGAGCAATCCAAACAGGTGTCCAATGGCCTCAGTTAAAGAAATTGACGCGCTTTTACCCCAAACTCAATGCGGTGAATGCGATTTTCCTGGTTGCTTACCCTATGCTGAAGCCTTGGCTCAAGGGACAACCACGATTAATAAATGTCCTCCCGGAGGAGTTGCCACCGTTAAAGCGCTAGGAGCTTTGTTGCAGGTTGACCCAACTCCTTATTTGGCAGACGCACTTGCAAATACTCGAGCGCCATCGGTTGCAGTCATTCGTGAAGCAGAATGTATTGGTTGTACCAAATGCATCAAAGCGTGTCCAGTTGATGCAATTATTGGCAGTGGCAAATTAATGCATGCAGTAATCGACCATGAATGTACCGGTTGTGGTTTGTGTGTCGCGCCCTGTCCAGTTGATTGCATTGAGATGGTTACTTTACCGGATGTACACTACGATAAAGATTTGGCCCGTACACGTTTTCATGCGAAACAAACCCGATTATTGCGCGAGGAACATGAAAAGCAACAAGCTTATAGAGAAAAACGTCAACTTGCTATGAAAGCAGATAAAACTCAAGACATACAGGCTAAGCAAGACTACATTCAACAAGCATTGGCACGTGTAAAAGCGAAAAAATTATGAATAAGCGAAAACGTCGAGAGATTTTTGTGCGCTTTCGTGAGCAAAATCCTCATCCAACGACTGAATTGGTTTATCATTCTCCTTTTGAATTATTAATCGCGGTCATTTTATCAGCACAAGCAACCGATACTGGCGTAAATAAAGCAACGGCTAAATTATTTCCTGTTGCAAACTCGCCTCAGGATATTCTAGATTTGGGCTGGACCAATTAAAAGAATATATTAAATCAATAGGTCTTTATAACAGCAAAGCACAAAATATTATGAAAACCTGTGCTTTGTTGGTTAACAATTATGGTGGAAATGTTCCCAATGGGCGTGAGGAATTGGAGTCTCTACCTGGAGTGGGGCGCAAAACTGCCAATGTCATTCTAAATACAGCCTTTGGTGAGCCCACTGTTGCAGTAGACACGCATATTTTTCGAGTAGCAAATCGGACTGGACTTGCTAAAGGGAAAAACCCTTTAACGGTGGAAAAAGCACTCGTAAAAAGCATAGAGCCTGAATTTTAAAAGATGCCCATCATTGGCTGGTTTTGCATGGACGATACGTGTGTACGGCACGAAGCCCTCACTGCAAGACATGCATCATCCAGGATCTTTGTGAGTACCCGGATAAGAATTTATAAGAGAAAATTTTCTTCTCCTCTAAGGGGAAGGTGCCTGTGAGCGGATGAGGGTTGGATAAAAATATAAGTTACGGACAACAACAATGAAAGAAAGCAATAAAAAAACTTTTATAAATTTCATTTTATTAAAATGTTACCAATTTTTATCAAAGGAAGATAAGGTAACCAAAAGAACCTATCTGTATGATTTCGATCAATTCACCCAGGAAATAAAACCTGGTGATGTGCTCTTGGTAGAAAGCCATACCCGTATGGGTAACATTATTCGCCTCATTTCCGAAAGCACCTGGACTCACGCTGCTTTGTATATTGGGCGTCTTGAGGAAATTACTGATCCTTCTTTACGTGAAATAGTACAAAAAAATTCTCCGAATCTGACCTCAGATCAGCTCATCATAGAGAGTGTCCTTGGCGAAGGAACTCGCATTTCCTGTGTTGATGAGTATAAAAATGATCACATCCGTATTTTAAGACCGTCCTTACTTCTCCCCGAGGATAAAGAAAAGTGATTGCTGCCGCCATTCATAAAATTGGCAAATACTACAGTTTAAGACATCTTTTTGATCT
The DNA here is from genome assembly GCF_900635815.1 of Legionella cherrii. NCBI lineage: Bacteria > Pseudomonadati > Pseudomonadota > Gammaproteobacteria > Legionellales > Legionellaceae > Legionella > Legionella cherrii. Next base: position 921,793 of record NZ_LR134173.1, on the reverse strand, counting down.
GGCACGCTTTATTTTTCCTTGGAGTTTTTTTCCTCGTAAGTGGCGCTCCTCTTTATTCCAGCACAATATGTTGCAACCCACGGAGGATATATGTTCTTCGATGATTGCTTATGTGTTTCAATCTGTAAACTACCCTATTTTGCCGCTTATAAAAAAAGATAAAACAGGCTATGCCTTAATCCACCGAAATCCCCGTCTTTATACCCCGAGTGACTTTGATCTTTCCCCCTTTTTTGATGTAATCAAATATCCCATCTTACCCCTTCAAAAAGGTCAAACTTATCATGACTTGCCATGGAAGAAACAATTAATCAGTGATGACATTGGAATCGTTGAACTGAACGATAAAGAATAACCCACTTTGTTTTTAGACAAATTGATCTTAATAGAATCGTGGCAACATGTTATGTTCCTGCGCTTCATGAGAAAAAGACTAGCATTTCTAAATTTTTACCCCTACAATAAAATTTCGTTGTTGCAGGGAGGGCAAACATATGAGCTGGTGGACATCTACCGTTAATGGAGCAAAATCATTTGGCAATGGAGCAACATGGGTTTGGAATAATGCACCGATAAAGCAAACCATAGCCTATGCTGCGAATACAGCATTTTATGTAGTTGAGCAAGTTTTAGCTTTACGTGAGGCAATTCCTGCTGTAGTTACTCCGCCGGTGATGAAGATCGTCAATGGAGCAGGAAATATACTTTTCTATGATGTTTTACCCGTAGCCACAGTACATTTTGTCAACAACGGAATACAAAGCTACGTTGGCCAAAGCTATCAAGAAGATTCAACAACAGGGCTTTCACCCTACTCCTTAGTTTTACCGACTTTGGCTTTAATAAACTATGGAGTTCAGGCATATACCTACAGACAAGCACCTAAATTAATTGCACATACTTTGGCCCTTGATGTATTTGGTTCTTCAGCTTTTAATGAACACAAAGGAAAACAGACTCCTCCGCCCCCAACCCTCTGCGGCGAAACAGAAGAAGATTGTAATTTTAAACGTAAATTTAAAGGTTCTCTGCGTGAGCCTTTAGTATTGATGCTTAATGATCTCTTACTTTGGGGAATTAGCAAATTTCCTTATGGCGGCGAACAAATTTCCTGGATATTAGCCATCTACTTTTATGGTGAATACATTACGCGCATGGCAACACCAGAACGCTGCGAGCGGCATAAGGCCATGAAGTCAGAATCGATACTGTCTTTGGGTTTGACGTACACCGCCGCTTCAACTTTGATGGATTATGGGCTTGAGTCCACGGTAGGAACTCCTCCCTATCTTTACCTCAGAACCTTACGCCATTTATTACTTTTGGCACACATTAATCTTGCATCGCACATGACTTTACCCTTAGTTCGATCCGCAAAAGGGGCAATACCCGTCGATCCTTTAGTTATTTTTGATCGTACGAAACGATTTGCCGTTGATGTTGTGTTTGCAGGATTGATGAAAAGAATACCTATTGATTTTAAACAGCCACCAGGATCAAAACCATTCATCCCTCTATCAACCGTTTTTAAATTCTTAACAAACATACTAGAAAGTGATTTAGAGCAAGTCCAAGTGGCACAACCAGGTTTTTTCAAGAAAACGGCAAGAGTACTTTTACCCAAGATGTTTCTTAGCCCTAAAAATGCAGTCAATGATCCTGTGATTAAACAATTTTGGCCTGACATACGCAGTGATTTACTCTACATTCTCGAAATAGTGGAAGCGGCAAAGCCAGTTAAATCACTAACGACAGCGCATAAGCCTATTGCTGCTACAGTTAAATATACACTTCCCGTTTTATTAAACTACCGGTTTGGCTTACCTATAAAATTATCTGAATTTCTATTATCCTTGAGTAAAAAGGAAGACTTTTGGACGTTTGTTACTGCACTTAAATTATGGCTAGAACGAAATAATGTAGCTTACGAGGTAATCTTGGCAAAAGGAAATTCGAAAGTGGGTTTACATGAAACAGGTAAGATCATTGAGCTTCCTCCTGAGTCTCTAACTAAAGTTCTGCCTCCTGCAGATGATTTAAAAACAGTAAGAGCGCCAGTGGTGACTGATGCGAAACGATTAATTTCCCAAAAACCTGGGACTTTAATCACAGCAAACAGTTTATTTTCTACCAAACAACGCCCCAAGCTCGTAGGTAACGCAGGTAGCCTACCACCGAAGAATGAAGAACTATCTTCCTCGCAATCAACACAGGAATATGCCTCACTCGAATGCAACTAATGAATTAAGGTGATTAAAGAATGCCTGCAGCAATCCTGATTCTTTGCATCACCTTAATTGGAATTGCTATTCGCAGAATGAGTCATGTGATCATTCCCATTTGGCTGATAACTACGGTAGGTGCTGCATTCGCGCTATTATTGCGGCAAATCACTCCAATTCATGCAATTGCAGCAATTGAACCGGATGTGATGCTCTATCTGTTTGGGGTTTTTTTCATCGCCCAAGCAGCCGAAGACAGTGGTTACTTAGAACAGCTAACAGATAAAATATTTTTTCATGCCCACACAGGAAAACAGGCTTTAATCGTTATTCTACTTATTCTTGGCTTAAGTGCTTCCTTGCTGATGAATGATACAATTGCCATCATAGGTACCCCGATTATTATTCAATTGTGTCAATCACATAAAAGGTTAATTAAACCTCTACTTTTTGCACTGGCCTTTTCAATCACTATTGGCAGTACTCTCACTCCCATCGGTAATCCACAAAACTTATTGATTGCTGTAAAAGGAAACATGCCATCGCCTTTTTTTCAATTCATAAGACTCTTGGCGATACCCACTGTAATAAATCTTATTATTACTTATTTTTTTATTTATTTTTTATATAGAGAAATCTTGAATGAACCTATAGAAAAGCCTATTCCCAGGCCTTTCCATGATCAGCATACAATAACCCTGGTTAAATTGAGCTTAATCATTTTCTTTTTTCTAATCACGCTTAAAATAATTTTTGAATCCATACAATCACCTATCCACTTAAATTTTAGTTACCTGGCACTTATCTCCTCCTTGCCAATTTTTTTTAGTAAAGTCCGATGGGAACTGCTCAAACGTTTGGATTGGGGCACTTTGATTTTTTTCGCGAGTATTTTTATTCTGATGCAAAGTGTATGGGATAGTGGTTTCTTTCAAACGCGGATCAATCATTCTCAACTTTCCGTTACTGCAGTTCCTGTTATCTTGATAATCAGCATCATTCTAAGTCAATTTATTTCCAATGTACCGTTGGTCGTCTTATATTTACCACTACTCCTGCACCATTCTGTTTCTGATTCAAGTCTATTGGCTTTAGCGGCAGGAAGTACCATTGCAGGCAATTTATCAATTTTAGGAGCAGCAAGTAATATTATTATCATTCAAAACTGTGAAAAGAGAAGCGTTAGAGGCTTTGGTTTCTTTGAATTCATAAAAATCGGCGCTCCTCTTACTCTCGTAAACATTTTAATTTATGCCTATTTTCTATAAAAAAATTCCGTTTTTAGCGCCACTTAATCTCTGCCTCAAGCAAAACTGGCCAACTATTGCCATATTAAATGCAATGGTGTTATATTTACGCGCGAACTAGTTCATTAAAAGGCAATTATCAGCACAGGCCAAGGAAAAATTATGGAAATCCGATAAATATGAATCAATCATTGCCTTCACAGCATTCACGCTGTTTTTTGTTTCTGACTGTAGGTGTAATTACCTCCCTGATTTTATTGATCAATGTCTCTTTTAAAATTGTACTTATTCAAGGGCTAATATTTTCTGTAAATGGCTTAATCTGCCCACTTATAGCAGGCTTATATTTATTAGCATTAAGGAATTGCAAGATTAAAGAGCAAAGACACATGCTCAATATGTCTTTAATGACGTTGTATCTCTATTGTATTGGCGTTTATGTCCTAATCAATTTACCTGCAGCGGAATACATGCATGATAATCCAGTTTATCAAATTATTTTTGAAGACATACCTAAAAAGTTCTTTGCAACTACGATTGCTTTTGCCTTGAGCTTTTACCTACCCCATCTCTTGGTTTATCCTAAATCCAGTAAATCTTCCCCCACCCCCAAGCAATGCATGCTTCTTGCAGTATTAGGTGGCATCAGTTTTTTTGGACTGGACTATTTTCTCTTATTTTCTGGAACGCATCTTCAAAGTTTCAATCTAATTTTTATTGATTCATTGATGATTGCCTCACTGATACTGCTCCTTATCGGTGTTTTCTATCTGACTTTATTATTAAAACACCAAAACTTATTTTTTCCTGACCGCGGCAGAGAAGAGTTACCGCTATACCATTACTTTATTTGTATTGCGATTGTGGTCATGCTTATTTGTTTAGCATGCGAATACAGAATAGTAACCATCATAAATAAATACATGGTGCTCTCGGCAAGCTCATTATTTTTTCCCATTACCCTAGTCATTAGTACCATCCTCGGTGAACTGTGGGGTTATCGAGTCAATCTAAAATTATGTCTAATACTCATTGCCACCCAATTTACCTTCGATGTTTTACTGATGGGGATTGTAGCCTTGCCCTCTCCAACATTTTTTAATTTGAATCCCTTTTACAACTACATTATGTTGAAGAGACTACCGACTGCTTCTCTGACCTTGTTTATCGGGTTTATCAGTAATGCCATGCTGCTCCATTATTTGAAACATTCCAAATGGAACTTTCATCGTCCATTACGTATTTTAATCGCTAATTTTTGTTCTACTTCTTTATTATGTTTGATTGACTATAGTTTACTATTCGGTGGCATCTATCCTTATGATCAAATTATTAATTTAGTAGCGAATGTTTGGCATTATAAATTATTAATGGCTTTGCTCTTTCTACCATTTATTCTGTGGTTCTGTGCTTATATGGAAAAAAACAAGTCATTGGCTTTGCAGTATGATTAATCCCTATACCGTTTTCGTAATGATATAGTTCAGAGAGCGTGTTTGAATCTCGGTGGGAAGTCAGATTTGAGCTTAGGTTGAACGAAAAACGCGCTGAGAAAGCGCAGCATGCATCAGTATGCGAGCATTTAACAGCGCGTTTTTCGTTCAAGATGAGCCAAATATGGCTTGCCGGTCATGCAGAGTGAGAACCACTACTTTTTCACCGGTCTCTTCCAGCCATAAACCGTTTTCTGTTTTGATTCAGTGAGTGTCAACTCACCAGGAGGAACGTTTTTACGAATCGTACTGCCCGCGCCTATAGTTGCATAGGCACCTACCGTTACTGGAGCAACGAGCTGAGTATCTGAACCAACAAAAACTCCATCCTCAATAATGGTTTTGTGTTTGTTCACTCCGTCGTAATTGCAGGTAATCGTACCAGCCCCCACATTAACTTGTTTTCCAAGAGTCACATCACCCAAATAGCTTAAATGACTTGCCTTAGAGCCCTCATCAAATACAGCCTTTTTGGTTTCAACAAAATTACCTATCTTACAGTGTGGAGCCAATTCGGTGCCTGTTCTTAAGCGAGCAAAAGGGCCAATAGTACAATCATTTGCAATAACACATCCTTCCAATACACTGTTGGCATAAATCTCACAACCTGCTCCCAAACTCACATCGGTGAGTACGCAATTAGGACCTATAGAACAGCCATCGCCAAGCACTACTTTTCCCTTAAAGACACAATTGATGTCAATGAATACGTCTTTACCACAGACTAACTCACCGCGTACATCAAAGCGATTGGCGTCAGCAATCATCACACCCTGCTGCAACAATTGTTCTGCATGTCGTACCTGCCATATGCGTTCTAATTGCTGCAATTGCAACCGGTTATTTACCCCTTGAATTTCTGCGCTATCTTTTACACTCAGTGTTTTAATTGGGGTTTGACTGGCAACCGCTAAAGCAATAATTTCTGTTAGGTAATACTCAGACTGAGCGTTATCATTACCCAATTTGGGCAACCAAGAAGCCAAGTCGTCAGATAATGCACAACAAATCCCAGAATATATTTCTTTTATATTCTTTTCTTGCTCATTTGCATCTTTTTCTTCTACAATGATGGAAACTTCACCTTGGTTGTCTCTAATAATACGTCCAAGACCGCTAGGATCTTCGAGATGTGCAACCAAAAGTGCCAAAACGGATTTATAGGAATTTGCTGTATTGCTGCATTCGATTAAAGCATGCAACGTATTTGCTTGAATAAGTGGTACATCAGCAGATAAAACAAGTACTTGTGTTTGTGGTGGAATAAAAGGTAAGGCTTGCATGACTGCATGTCCAGTACCCAATTGTTCTGCTTGATATACCCAATGCACAGGTAAGTCAGGGAGTGAGTTCTTAAGTTGTTCACCACCATGACCGTATATAACATGAATTACATCAGGATTTAGTTGTTGTGCAGTTTCTACTACCCGAGTCAGCATAGGCTTCCCAGCAATTTGGTGAAGTACCTTAGGGGTACTAGAATACATTCGTTTTCCTTGTCCTGCAGCTAAAATAATAATTTGTAAGTTCATGGAGTTATGAATTCCTAGGTTAAGCACAATGACAGCCATGTGATGAAAAGTCTGTCTCAATAGTACGGGTATGATAACTAAATTACAGTTCAAGGAGTAGAGCGATGACCATATTTGTTAGAACAGTCCAAGCACTTATTGACCGAGTTTTGAATAAATCAATTGAAGATTCGATTGCTGATGATAATGGGATGTTATATGGATTGTTTCGAGATACCAAACATTCTGAGCAACAAAGAAATATCACCCGTACTCTGCAAAAATTAGTTGCAGACTTTGTACCCGAAGATACAGATAAAAAAAATTTGGCAGCCTTGCAATTACTGATTAGCGACATTGATAGCGCCGTTGAAAGTATGCGTGCAAAAAAATCCTGGAAGCGCGGTGATTTGAATGACACTTTAAGCAAGCTCAATTCAACCCTGGATCGATTCTACCGTTGTCTTGTGGAGAAATCAGAGAAAAATGAGAAAAGCGAGAACGGTGAGAAAGCATTTACTTTTATCGATGTCGCTGATGATGATGATCCGTTTAATCTGCTTTGTGCTCATGCAGCCTATTATTTGGGCGAACATATTATTTGTCCGCCAGAAGAAGGGATGCTCGCGAAAATATATGAAAAAGTGACCAATTCCATTAGTAACTCTACAGCGATAGAAATCAGAGCCAAAAAAGAAGAGTGCCTGATGAAAAATATTCTCATCTGTAAGAAGAAACTGGGAGGTTTAGATCCAGACAAACCGGATTATAAAAGTTTACGTAAGACATTTGTTATTGAAGCAATACAAGCCATTCATAGAGAAAATGCTGAAATTTGTGAAGAATCCAAACCAATTGACTCGATACCGGTGCAAGTCACTTTGATTGCCGTTGCACGTGTAAAAGCGCCCACTATAAAACCAAGTCGTGGCCGCTTAAAAGTTGCAATGGACAATGCATTTGAAGAAATTGAAGCCCGAGCCCACGATAAAAAAGAAAAGGAAGAAGAGAAAGTAGCGTTATCACTGTAATTTGCGGTGTTAAAAATCCCATCTCTTCGCTGGGAGATGGGAAAATTTTGAATCGTTTGGTAGCCTGGATAGAAAATTATTTAGCTAAGAAGTCAATTCACCACAAAGATCAGTTTCCATCAGCTTTTTTATTTCTAAAATTTCTAATCGCTTGCTCAGCAAATACAATAACTTACAATGAGCTGCTTCTGGTGTCATATCATGGCCGCTGATCACCCCTGCTTTCTTTAAAGAATGTCCCGTCGCGTATTGGCTCATTTCTACACCACCTTGTTGGCATTGAGTGCAATTAACAATGATCACCCCTCGGGCGCAAGTATCCTTCAGCAATTTTAAAAAACGAGGATCATTATTTTGTGCATTCCCGGCGCCGTAGGTCTCGAGAATCAAACCACATAAAGGCTGATTTAAAATATAAGTCAAAACCTCCGTAGCAAACCCCGGGAATAATCTAAAATTGGCAATAAACTGTGGCTCTATGGTTTGTAAATGAAACGTTTTTTGCGGTCGTTTCAGCAACAAGCTTTTCTGAACTTTTATCTCAATCCCAATAGATGCTAGATGGGGATAATTCGGAGAATCAAACGCTTTAAACCCTTGTGAACTAATTTTTTGTGAGCGATTACCGCGTAATAGATGTTGGTTGAAATAAATACATACTTCATGGATAGGCTGATTCGCACAAAGCCATAAGGACGTGATCACATTATCGATTGCATCATTACGCACTTCAGATAAGGGAATCTGCGAACCGGTAATCAGTACGGGTTTACCCAAGTTCTCCAACATAAAAGATAAAGCCGATGCAGTATAGGCCATGGTATCTGTGCCATGAAATACAACAAAGCCATCAAAATTTGCATAATTGTCCGCTATATCACGTGCTATTCGATTCCAGTCGTACACCGTCATATTTGAAGAATCAAGCAGTGGATCATATTCTTTTATCGAATAGTCGGGCATGTCTTCATGTTTGAGCAAAGGAATTTGTTGCAAAGCAGCTTCTACATAGCCTGCAGCGGGCTCATAACCATTTTCTGTCTTAATGCTACTAATAGTCCCGCCCGTATTGATGATTAAAATTCTCTTTTTCATATGCTTTAAACTCAAAATATTTGTCCCAATTATATACGTTTATTGAATCCAGGGTAGGGTTATGCATGCTGAGGGATTCTAATACATTGATATGACCGTATGCGTCGACCGAAAATCGCGCGCCATTTAGCAAGTATAGAAATGATTCGTAATTTTCGCTCTTAAGCCTATACCTAAGCAATGCTTTTTCGGGTACGGATACGGACAGGCACCGTTTACGCTAATAGAAATAAGACAGATTTTGTTGAGTAGTTACCTTTTTTCAATAATAATTACAGATTTAATTGCCAAGCTCTCGCAGTTTATGGAAAAATCAAGCTATTAGCGGTTTAATCTAAACAGTGACATCATGGTGATTGATCGTGCCGGTTATCGGTTGAATGTAGGTATTATCCTTGTCAACGCACAGAATAGGGTTTTTTGGGGTAGAAGGACTGGTCATGATGCATGGCAATTTCCGCAGGGCGGTCTGGCTGCTGGTGAAACATCATTAGAAGCAATGTTTCGGGAATTGCATGAAGAAGTAGGTTTGGATAAGGAAGATGTTGAAGTGATTGGCTCCACCAAACGCTGGCTTAAATACAGACTTCCTAAACAATATCTGCGTCATGGCAGCGAACCTTTAGTGATAGGACAAAAACAAAAATGGTATTTGTTAAAGCTCGTTGCCAGTGAGCAGAAAGTCAAACTGGATCTGAGTGACTCACCAGAATTTGACAGCTGGCGATGGGTTGATTTTCATGAGCCAGAAGGGCAGGTTATTTTTTTTAAACGCCAAGTGTACACGCAGGCGTTAAAAGAATTAGAACCTTTATTGAAAAAAAATCGTCGTTCTCCCTATGGCATTAAACGAAAAAAGAGAGCATAGGACCGCTGCGATTTAAAAATGTTAGTGAACGATTGAATTTGAGCATAGATTGAACGAAAATCGCACGGGAGTATTTCTCGCACCGATTGTATTCAAGATATACTCAATACGGCAGTTCCTTGATAGGGTAACCATTTACAAAAGAGGTAATCAAAGGCATAGATGCTCAAAGTACTTAAACGGATAGTTCAAGAAGTCACTACAGCAAAGCAGCTTTCTGAGGCGCTTGTCATTTTAGTGCAACAAATAAATAAAGCCATTAATGCAGAGGCCGCTTCCGTTTACCTCATTGATACCAAACACGCTGAATATGTCCTTATTGCAACAGAAGGTTTAAACAAGCAAGCACAATTTCGAGTTCGTATCTCATTTGATAGTGGCCTTGTCGGCCTTGTCGGTCGGCGGGAAGAACCTATAAATCTTGAGGACGCCCCTGCCCATCCTGATTTTTATCATAATCCGTTATTGGGCGAAGAGCATCTTAAAGCATTTTTAGGCGTTCCTATTATTCAGCATAGAAAACTCTATGGCGTCCTCATTGTTCAACAAACAGAACAACGTTACTTCGATGATACAGAAGAATCTTTTTTAATTACCCTAGCCGCTCAACTTGGCGGAATTATCGCTCATGCAGAAGCAACAGGTGAGTTAGCGGAACTAACCCAGCCTAAGCCTATGGGCGTAACTAAAAAAGTTGAATCCAGTACAACCGCTCTAGCAGGGATTGGCTCGGTCCCAGGTATTGGGATAGGTACTGCGGTGGTTGTATATCCGCAAGCAGATATTGATGCGGTGCCACTAAATCCAGTTGAGACATTGGATGAGGAAATTAATGCGTTTTACGAAGCCCTTGAGTCCACACGTGAAGACATGCACCGCTTAAGTAGGCGCATGAAATCGGTTGTCGGGGAAGAAGAACACGCCCTGTTTGACGTTTATTTACGTATTTTGGATAAAGACAGCCTGGGTGTTGAAGTAGAACACATCATTCGTCAAGAAAAAATTGGAGCCCAGGCTGCTTTAGCGACTGTAATTAAAAAAACACATAGCCCAATTTGAAAATATGGAGGATTCATATCTTAGGGAGCGAGCCAGTGATTTCCGCGATTTAGGACGTCGTGTTTTAGCAGCATTACAGTGGTCACAACAAGAAGAGATTGTATACCCTAAAAGGACCGTTTTGGTTGGCGAGGAAGTAACTGCAGCGGCATTGGCTGAGGTTCCTGAAGGATACCTGGCTGGAGTTATATCAGCCAAGGGTTCTAATAACTCGCATGTTGCTATTTTAGCGCGCGCCTTAGGTGTACCCACAGTTATGGGTGTTCGTGGTTTAAAATTAGATTCAATTTCCCGACGCGCCATTGTTGTTGATGGATATTATGGACAAGTTTATATTTCCCCATCGAAATCCGTACTTGCAGAATTCAAACTCCTGGAACAAGAAGAACAGGCACTAAACCAGAGCCTAATCAGTTTAAGGGATAAGCCTGCGGAAACTACCGACAACTATAAAATTTCTCTGCAAGTAAACACCGGTTTAGCTATGGACGCTGGTTTATCGATGAGCGTCGGAGCTGAGGGTGTGGGTTTATACCGTTCAGAAGTTCCTTTTATGAGTCGGGATCATTTCCCTTCAGAAGATGAGCAAACCATTATTTATCGGCAAACATTGAAAGCCTTCGCCCCCCGCCCCGTAACTATGCGAACTTTGGATATTGGTGGCGATAAAGTACTCCCCTATTTTCCTGTAGAAGAAGATAATCCCTATTTAGGATGGAGAGGAATTCGCGTCACACTGGATCATCCTGATGTCTTCTTGATGCAAGTACGCGCGATGATGCGTGCAAGCGAAGAGTTGAATAATTTACGGATCATGTTACCTATGGTCACCAATTTAAGTGAAGTCGAAGAAGCTTCTTATCTTATTGATCAAGCATTTACAGAATTGTTAGAAGAAGGTTGTGTCATCGAAAAACCAAAGTTAGGTGTCATGATTGAAGTTCCTGCCGCAGCTTATTTGGCACGGGAAATCGCCAAGCGAGTTGATTTTATCTCTGTAGGCAGCAATGATTTGACCCAATACTTTCTGGCTGTCGACCGGAATAATGCTCGCGTTGCCGGCCTTTATGATTCCATGCATCCAGCGATGTTGCGTGTTTTGCTGAAAGTAGTGGAAGGAGGTCATGCAGCAGGGGTCGAAGTGAGTATTTGCGGTGAAATGGCGAGTGATCCTTTAGCAGTGATCTTATTGGTCGCCATGGGTTTTGATACCTTAAGTATGAACTCTTCTAGTTTACCGCGTGTGAAATGGGTTATTCGTAATTTAGCCATTGCTAATGCACGCAAGATTCTTGCCGAAGTATTGGAGTTCGAACACCCAGCGCAAATACGTTTTCATTTACAAAAGGCATTAGAGGAAGAAGGATTAGGTAGCCTAATCCGCGCTGGAAAGTCCCTATGAATAAGAACCTGATCGCACAATGTAGCCTGGGCGCAAAAGTAGAAAAAAAAGGAACTTAAAAAATATGCTAACCTTTCCGTACATTAATCCTGTAGCATTTTCAATAGGTCCAATACAAGTTCATTGGTACGGCTTAATGTATTTGATTGGCTTTGTAAGTGGCTGGTTACTCGCTCATTGGCGGAACAAGCACTATCACCTGGATTGGACATCGGAACAAATCAGTGATTTGATTTTTTATGCGGCCCTAGGTGTCATTATTGGTGGCCGAATTGGTTATATGCTTTTTTATAATTTCCCGGAATTGATGCATGATCCCCTCTCTTTATTTAAAATATGGCAAGGAGGAATGTCTTTCCATGGTGGCTTGCTTGGGGTTGCTGTCGCCCTCTGGCTCTTTTCTCGCAAAAGTAAAAAATCATTCCTGGAAATAGGCGATTTTATTGCCCCCCTGGTCCCTATCGGTTTAGGTGCTGGACGTATCGGTAATTTTATTAACGGTGAGTTATGGGGGCGAGTGACCGATATGCCTTGGGGTATGGTATACAGTCATGTGGATAACCAGCCTCGCCATCCTTCTGAGTTGTATGAGTTCGGTATGGAAGGAATTGGTTTATTTCTCCTTGTTTGGATTTATGCGCGTAAACCTCGTCCCGCTGGACGGGTGTCCGCAGTTTTTTTAATGGGGTATGCAGTGTGTCGTATCATTGCTGAATTTTTCCGACAGCCTGATCCACAGCTTGGCTATATAGCGTTTGGATGGTTGACTATGGGACAAATCTTATCTATCCCGATGTTATTACTTGGATTTTGGTTATGGTGGCTTAAACGATGAGAACTTATCTGAATTTATTAGAACATATTTTACAACACGGTACCCAGAAAACAGACCGAACAGGGACAGGAACCTTATCGGTTTTTGGGTATCAGATGCGATTTGATTTACGCCAAGGATTTCCTTTAGTGACTACCAAAAAATTGCATATGCGCAGCATTGTGCATGAATTACTTTGGTTTTTAAAAGGAGATACCAATGTTGCCTATTTAAATGAGAATGGGGTAACTATTTGGGATGAATGGGCTAATAGCGATGGAGATTTAGGGCCTATTTATGGAAAACAATGGCGAAATTGGCCTACAGCAGATGGCCGTACAATTGACCAGCTCAGTGATGTGGTGCAACAAATCAAGTCCAATCCTGACTCACGCCGTTTACTGGTCAGTGCCTGGAATGTTGGCGAGTTGGATCAAATGGCCTTAATGCCTTGTCATGCTTTATTCCAATTTTATGTGGCAGACAAGACGCTTTCTTGTCAATTGTATCAACGCTCTGCAGATGTGTTTTTAGGTGTACCTTTTAATATTGCATCTTATTCGCTACTCACTCACATGGTTGCCCAGCAATGCAATCTCAATGTGGGCGATTTTATATGGACTGGCGGCGATTGCCACTTATATCTCAATCATTTAGAACAAGCACGTACTCAATTAAGCAGAGAACCATTACCCTTAGCTACCTTAAATATCAAACGTAAACCACTGTCATTATTTGACTATGTTTATGATGATTTTGAGTTCGTGAACTATCAATCTCATCCTGCCATCAAAGCGCCGATTGCAGTTTAAATGCATCACCCTAACCCTCTCCCGCCAGAGGAGAGGGTTAGGGTGATGGGTTGTAAAGCGCCTACGGCTATGACGCACTCAGGCTACATTAATTACTCTACTTAAAAATTCTGCGGATCTCATCCGGTAAAGACACCGATTTATTTTGAACATAATCCACCCAGACAATTTTACAACTGCCTTGGGCCATCAGTAGTTCATCCTGGTATAAATCGTGGCTCATCATCATGCTGGAATTTCCCAGACTGTGTATTTGCGAACACAAAGTCACTGTCGCCGGATAAATGACCGGTTTTAAAAAAGTGCATGCAACATGAATTACTACGGGCCCCGTATTTTCAGTCATACTGATATTGAGTTCTCTTAACCATTCAATACGGGCTTCTTGGAAATAATCAAAATAGCGTGCATTGTTTACATGTCCCAGTGCATCCATATCTCCCCAAGCGATGGAAAAAACTTTTTTATGAACTTCAATTTTCGACTCAGCCACTTCTCAAACCTCCTTCAAGATAAATCCATAGGATCCACATCCACATTCCACCGTACACCATTACTTAATTTATTTCCCATAAGCCATTCTCGTAATTGGGTTAAAACATTTTTTAATTTTTTTCGCGATGAGGACTTAAGTAACAGTTGCATCCGATATTGATTGGCTTTACGTGGCATAGGAGCAGGTGCTGGACCCATCACCGTGATGGAGTGTTCCAGAATTTGCTCTTTCGCTGCATGTAAAAATTTTAATACACTCCCAGCAACTTTTCCTTGTGCCCTGATCATGGCCAAATAGTGAAAAGGAGGAAGTTGCGCCTGTTGCCGGGTAGTTAATAATGCATCCGCAAAAGCATCATATCCGTGCTGAATCAATAAATTAAGTAAAGGGTGATTGGGTAAATGCGTTTGAATCAAAACCTGGCCGTCTTGGTCTGCTCGCCCTGCACGCCCTGAAACTTGCATTAATAGCTGCCCTAAATGCTCTAGAGCTCGAAAATCCTGATTATAAAATCCCGCATCTGCATCAAGAATAACCACTAAAGAGAGACGAGGAAAATGATGGCCTTTTGCTAACATTTGGGTGCCAACGATTAACTGTGCCTCGCCTTGATGAATTTTGTGTAGCTGCTCATTTAAAGCGTTTTTTTTTACGCACGGCATCACGATCGATGCGCACCACCTCCGTATCCGGAAAGTAAGCACTTAGAAACTCATGGATGCGTTGGGTACCTGCTCCAACTGGAATCAATTCCATGCTATGACAGCTGTGGCAATGACTCGGAGTTTTTTGGGTCAATCCACAATGATGACAGATCATCTGTCCTAACTGTTTATGCAAAGTTAAATGGCTATCACAAGCACGACAGTCAGCCATCCAGCCACATTGATGGCATAACAAAACTGGGGAAAACCCACGACGGTTGATGAATACCAGTACCTGATTTTGTTTGCGTAAATGCTCTTTAATGGCGTGTAACGTTGTTGCTGCCAAACCATGCTGTAATGTTTGCGAACGTAAATCAATCAGTTGATAATGCAAAGGGGTAATTGAAAGCGCTTTATGATTCAGACGTAACAAGGCGTATTTCTTTTGCTTCACATTATGCATGCTTTCAAGGCTAGGAGTTGCTGAACCTAAAATAATAGGGATGTTGGCCAAATGCGCCCGCATTAGGGCCGCATCTCGGGCAGAGTAACGTACTCCTTCCATTTGCTTCAATGATGCATCATGCTCTTCATCAATGACAATGAGTCCTAAATTGGGCATAGGTGTAAACAGTGCAGCCCGCGTTCCAATCACCATTTGTACCTTGCTTTCCTTTGCCAATTGCCATGCAACTTGTCGCTCCGTTTCATTCAAACTGGAATGAATTACAGCAATTGGCTGCTTAAAACGCGCCGTAAAGCGTGAGACTAATTGCGGGGTTAACCCGATTTCGGGAACTAGAACCAAGACTTGTTTTTTTTTGCGCTAATATTTGCGCGATGACCTGCAAATAGACTTCTGTTTTGCCACTCCCGGTAACCCCTTGTAATAGAAAGCATTGGTATTGATGTAATGCTTCCGTGATTGCCGCTACAGCCACAGCTTGTTCGGCATTAAGTGTTAAGGGGGATGGTAATGACGCCTCTGTGTTTTCTGGCAGCATGATTTGCTGGGACAAAGAAATAACTTGTGCTGCAAGTAAGTTACAAAGTTGCGTGGAATTAAATCCCTTCTCAGTCAAACGATGTTTGGCCACCGGTTCCTTTTGGGCACTCAAGAATTCGATAAGCTCCAGTTGCTTACGCGCACGGGCAGGGATACGCTTTCGGGCCTCATCCAAAGGTAATACCAGTTGATAAAAATCCCCCATAGGTAATTGGCAAGGCTCTCCCAAACGATATTTTTTAGGTAAAGCCAGGGGTAATACTTCAGATAAAGGCGATTGATAATAATTGGCAATCCAGGAGCATAAAGCCAACATGGCTTCATCGATTAAAGGTTGCTCATCAATAACCGTACCGATGCTTTTTAGGGAAGTCACATCATGCGAAGAGTTGACTTTACCAATTACCACCCCTAGCCGAGTTTGTTGGCGAAAAGGAACCCACACTCGAGCACCGATACATGGGTTTAAACCTTCTGCGACATAATCAAAACCATCTCGATGCGTGTGTGGAATGCAGACTTGAAAAACAGTCACGTTGTCCTGCGGTTTGTTCCCAGAGCTTTCATCATCGACACACTCTAAAGAGATATCATGAGTTGTTGACACCGAATTTTTCCCACTAGAATGTTCGTGATCGCTGTTATTCATGCACTCTTTGCCATTGATGGCTAGCTGATTGTCCCGGAGCCGAAAACACCTTAACCACCACCTGTTCAATACGATGTCGATCCAGCTCTGCCTTATCTTTAATCAACTCATTCACAAACCAACGTGATAACTCTTCAACGGTAATATTCGTTACTGGCAATAAAGTCACATCTTCTTTAAGAAAAGGGATTTTTTTGTGGTTAAACGTAAAATAATAATATTCTTTATCTTCAGCATATTCCAGAAAAGGAGAAAATTGCGGCATCAGAAACGTTTGATTTAAATAACGACATAATTTATGAATACGTTCTTTGTAATAACGATAGTCAAAAGTCATCCCATTTTCTTCAACCCAAGTGGTGAGTGCCAAATAAACGCCATACATATGACCGTGTAATGGTTCTCTTTCAGTTGCAGAGAAAATGGTCGTGTGGCCAGCAGAAAATTTCATGGACTCTTTTTGTAATTCCACTGTGGTTAGGTATTTTTTTATCTTCATAAACTCACTCGTTTATCATTTAATAGAAATCCGTTTAAGGAAACTTCTACATTCTTACTCAAGGCGATTACTTTAAATAACTCCCCCATTTCACTAGGATGGGTAAGCTGTTTTATTGCTTGTTTTGCTCGTACTTGCTCTAACTCGTCATCTAATGTATTTAATAAGCTTAGCAAACCGTTAGCCAGCAAAAAAGAGGCTTGGTTCGTAAAACCCGCAATATGAAAACCCACTTGTTGTCCGGCTTCTGCTACATGCGTAAAATCCACATGTGCAGTAATGTCTTGCTCTCCCGGATGTAATAAAGGATCCGGATGACTGTGATGTTGATAATGACACATTAACGTTCCTTGATTACGATCTGGATGGTAATACTCATGGCGAGGGAATCCGTAATCAATTAAAAAAACCACCCCTTGCTTTAACATCTGATAAATATTCAGAATCCAATCATCAATAAAAAGATTCACTTCAGAGAGATAAGGCGCATCAGGCAACGATAATCTGTTCTTTATGTAATCCAGCAAGCGTTGATTATGGCAGGGCTCGAACCGCTCAGTTAATTGCTGCTGCTCATTCAAAGCAACATAACTTTCCATAATCCCTTCTTCGGTTTTCATAAAACGATGTACTGGCATCGCATCGAGGACTTCATTCGCCAACACCACCCCATTAAAAGGAACTTTCGGCCAACGATCAAGCCAGATAACTAAATGGGCTAAATGAGGAATTTTTTGTGCTATAAGTTGGCGTTGGCGATGCTGTAAATTGGCACTGACTTCCAAAATGTAATATGCTTCTGGCAAAGAATTTTGCTCTTCTAGCTGTTCTAAAACAGCGACACAAAGAGCCCCTGAGCCCGCACCAAATTCGAATAAAACAGGAGACTCAAGGTTCATGAGCACCTGTTGGCATTGATTTGCTAAGGTTTTACCAAATAAAGGAGTTAACTCAGGGGCGGTAATAAAATCACCCTGTTCACCTAATTTTTGTAACCCAGAACTATAATATCCCTCACCAGGGGCGTACAATGCACACTGCATGAATTCCACAAAGGGAATCGACTGGCGCTGAGCCAGTAGGGTATGTAAAGTTTGTAATATACTCATAGTTAGTCATTTAAAAAATTGTAGATAAAAACCTGGGCAACCCCGCCAAGTGCAAATTATTTCCTCCCCCCTTGTGGGGGGAAGGTGCCCGTGAGGGCGGATGAGGGGCTTCTTTTAAATAGGCAAAACCCAGGATAATCTAAAAATAGGGAACATACATTGAATCCGACAAACAAACAAGAAGCAAAGGTTGCTTTAGTCACTGGCGGAGCACGTCGTATTGGTGCCGCAACTGTCAAAACCCTGCATGCAGCAGGATATAAAACAATCATTCATTGCCATCACTCATTGCAAGAAGCTCATTCTCTTGCAGCGAGTTTAAATGAGCAACGACCAAATAGCGCCTTTGTTTTACAAAGAGAAATAACCGAATCGTGTGCAGCAGAAGAGATCATTACCTCCATACAAGATTGGACCGGTCGTTTGGATTTATTAGTCAATAATGCTTCCGTTTTCATCCGTACTGAATTTACTGCATTTGTTGAAACGGATTGGGATGCTCTTTTTAATGTCCATGTTAAAGCACCTTTTTTACTGAGCCTGGCAGCGCGCCCATTACTGGCCAAACACTCTGGAGCCATTATCAACCTGACGGATACCCATGCAGAAAAACCATTGAAAGGGTACTCAGCGTATTGTCAAAGCAAAGCTGCCTTGGAAATGCAAACGAAAAGCTTGGCCCGCGAATTTGCTCCCGAAATCAGGGTCAATGCCATTGCTCCAGGCGCAACCGCCTGGCCTGAGCATTTCAATGCGCTCACTCCAGAAAGAAAAGAAGAAATTATTGCGAAAACACCCTTAAAAAAACATGGAGATCCAGAATATGTAGCCCAGGCCGTTTTAGCTTTGGCTGAAAACCCCTATATCACAGGGCAAATACTTAAGGTGGATGGCGGGAGAAGCTTGATAGGCTAAATAAAAGATTCTCTCATTGCTTAATGAAGAAACTTATTAAATAATAGGTAAAAAACACAAGGAGACCGTGACTTTATGAAAAAAACAGGAGCTTTTCTATTTATTGCCTTAAATACCAGTTTGCTGCATGCTGGGGCTATGGGGGTAATCAAACCCTCTTGCGAGACTGATGATGTTACCGTTCCCTGTCCATGCAATGCATGGGAAATAGGCATTAGCGCTTTATATTTACAACCAAACACTAATTCAGACCTGCTCAATCCTGCATTGACTATAAATCATTTCCAAACGGATGGTACAATTACCCAAACGTTCAATACCATTAAATCCTCTTGGGATTGGGGGTTTTTGTTGGAAGGAGGCTATCACTTTAATACAGGAAATGACCTTAATTTAAATTGGTTGCACTTTAGAGGAACCCATTCCAGTAGTGTTCTTACCTACATCAATGAAAATCCAGCGGTAAACCCATTTGTAGCAGATATTACTACTAATTTGCGATTTGACACTTATTTTGATGCGGTCAATCTTGAATTGGCACAAAGCAGCTCCTTCGGTGAAAACACAAACATTCGTTTTTATGGCGGAGGACAATATGTCAACTCCAAGATTAAACGCGCTGAGTATGATTTTGAAAATGTCATTTTCTTCCCACCTAATACTCTGACACAAGAATCAGTGGCTCATACGAAATTCCAAGGTGCCGGCCCTCGTGTGGGGATAGATATGGCTCATAACCTGAACCACGGTTTTGCGGTATTTGCTCAAAGTGCTACAGCCATACTCCTTGGCGAAAGAAAAGCAAAATTATCAGGGGCAAATATAAGCGGACCGAATGTTTTTCCCTTTAGCGCACAAGCCAAAGGCTCCCATATCGTTCCCGAATTGGAAGCACAATTAGGGTTAAGCTATCAATGGGGTAACTGCAGTAGTGGACAACTTACCTTAATGGGCGGTTGGATGTGGCAACATTATTTTGATATGTTTCTGCTTCCTCCCGGAGGGAACTCTAATCCTTCAACTGTTGTAACCCAGAATGATTTCTCCCTGGATGGTCCTTTTATCAAAGCAAAATGGCTTTCTTGATGTTAAAGTCCTTTGCACTTAGCACTACCCTTATCCAATCATGCATGTGCCGCGGGTTATCCGCGGCATCTATGACGGTCCATCCAAATGGCCTTCCAGAGATAGGCCATAGCACATAGGCAGGGGGTGAGTTATTACGTCGCGTCTTCATCAAATGCTAGGAGCCCTCTTTTTCCTTCTGCTGATCGCATCGTTTCTGTTCAAAGGAACAAGTGATTATTCTATTTTACTGATCAGCTACAGCCTGATGCTCGTAGTTCTTATGAATTCTATTTGTTTTCATTGGCCTGCAAAATCGATTCAATCATCCACCTTAACCTTTTGGTTGGCTCTCTGGCTTGGGTGGACAACTATCCCGCCGCTGCTGGGCTGGGTTCCTAATACCGCTTTTTTCGGCATTTTCCAGTGTACGGCCTGGGTATTTGGATTTTTTTTAGTGACTCAAAATCCGCTTAATGAATGGCTATGGCAAAATTTGCTAAGGGTACTTTGGGTTTTGGGTTTGATCTGTGCGGTGTATGCGCTGATGCAACTCTTGGTTAGAAATGCAATGCCTACTGGATTTTTTGCAAGTAAAAATACTGCCGCAGCCTTTTTAATGATGGTTAACCTGTTATTAATGGGAAAATTCTTTAGCTTAAATCATGAACTTATTGACATAACCCCATCCAAAGTACACAAGATACTTCATAAGGCTTCTCTTTTAATCAGTATATACATCATCGCCTTTGCTTTATTCGCGGCATTAAGCCGCGGTGTTATCCTTTGTTTTATTTTTTTCACGGTACTAGAAATTGCGTTGTCTCGTCATGCGATAAAAATAAAAACGATTTTTCAATTATCCGCAGTTCTGGTTCTGGCCTTGATCACTTTGTATCTCTTGGCTCAACCTGCCATACATCATCGGCTGGATTTACTTGCTCATGAAAAATCACGTCTCGTTATTTGGCAAGGAGCATGGCACTTATGGCAAATAACCCCTTGGTACGGTCTAGGTATTTTCAATTTTAAACAGTACTATCCTGCATTTAGTTTACCCGGTGATGGCTCAAATCTCGAATACGCCCACAATGACTTTTTACAATTATTGATAGAAACAGGAGTTCCTGGTGTAGTTATTTTACTTGGGGTGATGGTAACTTTCGTTGTTTATTTAAGCCGCTACTTAAAAAAGCAAAATAAAAATCCCATAACCTGTATCCAAGCTATGGCCTGTTTTGCCGCATTAGGTGCTTTAATTTGCCATAGTATTATTGATTTCAACTTCTACGTATTTCCCATGAATCTCCTCATGGGATGTTGTTTAGGATATCTCTATTATTTCTTTAAGAAAGAAGGCTGTGTCCGTATTTATTCTTTGTCAGCTGGCAAAATTATTTGGATTTTACAAAGCAGCCTCATGATATTTCTTTTACTTTTAAGCAGTTACTTTATTCGTTTTTTAATCCTGGAACACTATATAGGGAAAACGCAGACCGCCCTTCAGGAAAAACAATTTCGCCAAGCTGTTCATTACAGCAATCAGGCTTTAAAGTCATTTCATTTTGTAGAAATTCAAAGTCTGCAAATAGATGCTTACCTCCAATTGATCCAGAGTGCAACCTCGGAGCACCTGCGTCATTTTTGGACAAAAAAAGCGGTACATGCTATTAATCAGGCAATCGCCATGAATCCCTACTTTGCCCGTTCTTATTTTCAAATGGCTTTGCTACAAAGCTTAGTCTTTAATGAGCCCCGAGAAGCAAAAGAATATTTTCTTAAGACGCTAAAAAATAATCCACATTTTTGTTTGGCTCGACTTACTTTTGCCCGCTTTTTAGTAGAGGAAAAAGAACTGCTGTCCGCGCAGCAGGTTTTGGAGGCCGGCCTTCATTATCCTATTCCTCCAGATTATATAGAGCTCTATCTCAATTATCTGGCTAAACTTCGTTTTGAAAACGGTGATCCGCAAGGAGCCCAAAAAGTAGCCGACCGATTACAACATCTGCATGTCTATCAACAAGATTATAGTGATCTCATCTAATGGATTTCTTCAAATGCTCCAGCTAAAAATTGAATTAACAAAAAGCATTTTTCTGATGACCATCAAATAAAGACTGTATCTGTGGTAAATTCAGCAAAAAATTGATGTATTTTTTCTAGTGAGTCCAATTGATAAAAACGTTGCAACAATGACGCATCAAACATTGATCGAAAATAGTAACGTACTAAAGATTTACTTTGCAAAATGGCCTTATATTCATTTTCTAAAGCAGCAAGACCCTGTAAGTGGTGCATAAATAAATTAATTTTTTCATCAAGGTTCACAACACCGTGCGACGGTTGCAGTAACTCCTGATAAAGCCAAGGCTTGCCAGTTCCTGCGCGCGATATCATATACGCATCACAACCACTTATCTCGATCGCCCTTTGTAAACTGCTAACATCGTGAATATCGCCATTTGCAATCACGGGAATAGTAATACCTTGTTTGATTTGCGCGATTTGCTCTAAATCTGAGGCCACATCGTAGTCATCAATCCAACGCCGCCCATGCACAATCAGTGCATCCGCTCCCGCTTCTTCAATTCTCTTCGCCAGCACAAGATCCTGTTTATTGCCTTGTATCCGAATTTTAATTGTTAAAGGAATAGTAATTGCTGCGCGAACTTCTTTTATAATGTGAACCAATTGCTCTGGAACTTCCAGCAAGGCGCTTCCCGCCCCCTTTTTACGTATTTTAGGTTTAGGGCATCCACAATTTATATCAATGATATCGGCGCCATTGAGCTGCAACTGTTGCGCTGCTTGTGCCAGAATGTGCGGCTCGGTCCCTGCAATTTGATAAGCAAGAATCTGTTCCTGAGGCGCTCGGTAAAGATAACGTGAGTTTGTAGTGTGTTTATACAGGATATCCGTTGCAGAACTCATTTCAGTAACACAATATGCAGGTGACGCATATCGATTAAATAAGATTCTGAATGGTGCACAACTATAACCAGCCAAAGGGCCTTGAATTAATCGATTGGCTAGAGTCAAAGAACCTAATTGCAAAGAACTATTAAGAAAAGCGTGCATCAATTTATTTCATGGATATAATGAGGGCCTATTTTAACATACTTGAACCTAAAAAAAGCAGTTAAAATCTGCTGCGCAAACCAAAGGTACCGAATTAAACAGGAACAGCTTTTTATGGACAAACGTTACTTATCCCCATTGGAAATGCTCAATATTGCAACACAACATGCCTATGCTGCAGATTATCTGTTACAACAAATTACCGATTGGACCTTTCGACAAGCCGATCCACTTGCCGTATTGACCCCCGTCACCTCGCTGATGTACCAAGCGTTTCAACTGACATTAAAAGCTTATTGCTTGCATGAGCACCGTCCCGTTAAAGAACACAAGAAACTTATGGAACTGGTTGAATTAAATAGCCATTTGGGTTTTTCTCGTCAAGAACTTGTTTTATTAAAGACTCTAGCAAAGCAACAGGTTTTTCTTAAGGGAACGGATTACGATTTATGGGAAAATCAACAACAGCTCCATGTTTTTTGTGAAGAAATTCTTTCCCTTTATCAAAAGCTACAAACGATGATGCCACTAGAACTTCATCCTGATTATCAGCAATAATCAATACCGTGGCCTGGATGAAACGAGACTTAGCCTTAGGCTTCTGATGTCATCCTGAGTGCAGCGGCCATCACTTCGACAAAAGCCTCATCATCCCTCACGATGCTCGAGTTGACGATAATTCAGTTGTTCTTCCCCACTTGGCAGCGCGTACAATTCACGTTAGGATAAGTTCTCTTAATTTGATTCTTCGATGTTTTTTATATTAAGGTAGAAATTATGGAGCAGGTAGAAGACAATAAGACTGGAAATGCTGTGCAACACCAAATATTACAGTTAAGTCATCGCTTAAATTCGCAAATTTTAGGCCAAAATGAATTAATCTCACGTTTGCTCATTGCCTTACTTGCTGATGGCCATTTACTGGTAGAAGGCGCCCCCGGATTGGCAAAAACCAGGGCGGTTAAAGAGTTATCTGATGGGGTTGAAGGTAATTTTCATCGCATCCAATTTACACCTGATCTATTACCTGGCGATTTAACCGGTACGGATGTATATCATCCACAAAATGGTTCTTTTGTATTTCAACCAGGTCCTATATTCCATCATTTGCTTTTAGCAGATGAAATTAACCGTGCCCCAGCAAAAGTACAATCGGCCTTACTTGAGGCAATGGCTGAAAGACAAGTGACTATAGGAGGTAAGACCTATCCTCTGCCTGAATTATTTTTGGTGATGGCAACACAAAACCCCATTGAGCAGGAAGGAACATATCCTTTGCCTGAAGCCCAATTGGACCGATTTTTGATGTACGTAAAAATTAGTTACCCTGATGCCAAAGTAGAGCACGATATATTGGCCTTATCACGCAAAGAAGCCTTAGGCGCTGCAATGGCCACCAAACCAGCCTCGTCAGAGAAATTATCACAAAAAACATTATTTGAAGCACGGAAACAAGTACTTAATGTGCATACAAGCGAAGCATTGGAAAACTATCTGGTGCAATTAGTGGTAGCAACACGTAATCCAGGTATATACAGTGAAGAACTGGGCCGTTGGTTGCGTTTTGGTGCCAGCCCTCGCGCCACCATTGCTTTGGACCGCTGTTCCAAAGCGCATGCCTGGCTTTCTGGTAGAGATTATGTCACTCCAGATGACATTCATGTCATTGCGCATGATGTATTACGCCATCGAATTTTGTTAAGTTTTGAAGCTGAGGCAGAAGGAATCCACAGCGATGATTTTATTGACTCTTTATTACGTTTAGTTGCTGTTCCGTAGCTTGGGGTTTAGGACACTACCATTAAGTCCCCTCATGCATGGGCTGGCCCAACAAATGAATAGCCTTGAATTTGGCGGGTTCAACCCCCATTTTCACAGCATATGAAGTATATGAGGTTTTTATGGCTAATGGCGTTATTGCAGAATTAAATGAGTTAATTGATTTAAGGCGTTACGTGCAATCCGTTCATTATCACCCGGAGGGTAAAGCAATACGGTCCGGCAATCATTTATCCAAATTACGTGGTCGTGGCATGGATTTTGCCGAAGTTAGGAATTATCAGGCAGGTGATGAAATACGCCATATGGAGTGGCGCGTTACTGCACGTACAGGTAGGCCGCATGTCAAAATTTATCAAGAAGAGCGTGAAAGACCAGTAGTCATTCTCACAGATTTTAATCCTTCCATGATTTTCGGTACCCGCATTGCGTTTAAATCAGTAATTGCAGCCCGATTAGCAGCGCTTCTTGCTTGGACAGTAATCAAGGAAGGCGATAGAGTAGGTGGTGTATTCTTCTCCGCCACGGATCACAGTGAGTTTACTCCTCGCAGTCGTGATATGGGGGTACTGCCTTTGTTAGCTTCTTTGAGTCGATATACTGATCAGAGCGAAGAACAAAGAGAAGCCAAACCCAGGTTGCTTAGTGATGCATTAGCACGCTTACGGCGCGTGGTGAGACCAGGGAGTATCCTGGTTCTGATCAGTGATTTTTACTCTATGGACAGTGAATGTGAAAAGCATTTAAATCGATTACGCTACCATAATGACATCCTGGCCTATCATATTTGTGATCGTGTGGAACTTTCGCCGCCAAAACCACAGCAATATGCGATGACGAATGGACAGCAAGAAATAATACTTGATACCAGCTTACATTCAGTGAACACGGCTTATGAGCAATATTGCCAACAGCGCATAGAGCATTTGCAAAATCAATTACGACGCTTGTGCATTCAGTATGTACAGGTTACAGCAGATGTAAATTTAGCACAGGTGGTGCGTCAAACGTTTCCCAGGAGGTCTCGTGGCTAACACTGATCCCTTGGCACAGTTAAAAGACATCCATCTTCCTACCCCGATTGGTTGGTGGCCATTGGCTCCTGGATGGTACATTCTGATGGGGCTCATTTTATTTATAGCAATCCTACTCGCTTATGGTGCTTATAAAAGACATCGCCATGCATTGGCCAAGAAACACGCTTTGCTTTTGTTAAATGACTATCTAAAAAACTATGAAAAAGAACAGAACAGCTCGTTGGCCAGTGCTCATGTTTCAGAATTGTTACGCCGAGTCGCTCTTGTCTATTATCCAAGGGAACGTGTTGCCAGTTTGCATGGGGAAGACTGGCTTAAATTTTTAAATGAAACCAGCAAAGGACTTGATTTTAATTTGGTAAAAGACATGTTGCTAGATGCTCCGTTTAAAACAGGGGAAACCATGGATCTCAAACCCTTGTTTACCACGGCACAACTCTGGATTAAACAAAGGAGAGTGCCATGTTCGAATTAGCCAATCCTTGGGTTTTAATCCTGTTACCTTTACCCTTACTCTTTTGGTTTTTAATACCAAGAGCCAAAGTACAATTGCCGGCTGCATTGAAAGTCCCTTTTTTTGCTGATATGGTCCTCATCGCCGATCAAGAGAAACGTTCTGTTTCAGCACAATACTCACTCATAATTCCAGCTATGGTGTGGTTATTATTGGTTATTGCTTTAGCAGGCCCTCGTTGGATTGGTGCTCCCAAACCCATTGCGCGTGAAGGTTTTAACATCATGCTGGCTTTAGATTTATCTGGCAGTATGGAAATTCCTGATATGCTCCTCTATGGACGACCTGTAAGTCGTTTAAGCGTAGTAAAAAGTGCCGCGGAGCAATTTGTACGCGATCGGTCAGGAGACAAAATTGGTCTGATCCTCTTCGGAACGCGCGCTTACTTACAGACACCACTTACTTATGACCGACATACCATTCTTTTACGTCTTGAAGATGCCACCGCTGGCCTTGCAGGGAAAACCACCTCCATTGGCGATGCCGTTGGTCTGGCTGTAAAACGGCTGGATGATGTTCCCAAAAAAGGAAGAATTCTGATTTTATTGACTGACGGAGCAAATAATTCCGGCATACTTGCCCCACTAAAAGCAGCAGAACTCGCTAAAGAAGAAGGAATTAAAATCTACACCATAGGCTTAGGATCTGAAGCAGATTCAAGAGCCTTAGTGGGTGATTTTATCATGCAAAATGCTTCCGCAGATTTGGATGAAGAGACCTTAAAAAAAATGTCTGACATGACTGGCGGTCGTTATTTCCGTGCTACAGATACTGAAACATTACATTCTATTTATAAAACCATTAACGAGTTGGAAACCGTAAGCCAGGAACAAGCGACTGTGCGGCCACAAAAAGAATATTATCCATGGTGTGTTGGTATGGCACTATTACTTTGTTTCTCTTGGCTAATTAGCAAAGCAGACCTGACCTTGAGCGTAAACTCAGCGATATCAAGTCGGGGGGCATTAAAATCATGATTGCAGATTTTCATTTTTTGAGGCCTTGGTGGCTTTTAATGATTTTGCCTTTATTAGGATTGATTTTCGTTTTATGGCGACAAAAACCGAAGTTACATTCTTGGTCAGAAGTCTGTGATTCCCATTTATTGAGTCATCTATTGCAGAAAAAAGGCCAAGGTCGACGGATGAGTTCTATGCTGTGTCTGTTTTTAAGTATTCTATTCATGATTTTGAGCATCGCCGGTCCTGTTTGGTATAAACTGCCCGTAGCAACCTATAAGCCCATACAACCTCGAGTTCTCGTTTTAGATATGTCAGAAAATATGATGGCTAACGATTTAACACCCAACCGCTTAAGCCGAGCAAAATTTAAGCTGCATGATTTGTTTGCTCACAAAGAGGTAGGGCAATTCGGTCTTGTGGCCTTTACCAGTGAACCTTTTGTTGTTTCACCACTGACTGATGATGGGCAAACTATTTCATCCCTACTTTCTTCGCTAACCCCAGATATCATGCCCGTAACCGGACAGAATCTTGATAGTGCCTTGAATGAAGCCAGTAAACTCATCAAACAAGCAGGTTATAACCAAGGACAAATTTTGGTATTAACTGCAGATACCCCCTCCGATGAGGCAATTGCTCTCGCAAAAAAATTAGCGGAATCTGGGATTTATTCTTCGATTATGCCAGTCAAAGCAGATAAAAATCTGAATCCCCTTTTTGGCCGTTTTGCTGATGCAGGTGGAGGACAATTGGTACAATATACCCCAGACTCCCATGACTTAGAACAATGGCTCAATTCAAGTAATAATAACGAATTTGTTTTAAGCCAAGACGATGACATACCCCTTTGGCGCGATGAAGGACGCTGGTTTTTAATTCCTGCGTTGTTGTTGCTGTTGCCTGTATTTCGACGTGGCTGGATACAGAGGATCGTTGTATGATGCGTTACTTTATTCTTTTATGCTGCTCATTTATTTCTTTAACGGCCCATGCCTTTAGTTGGCAGGACTTATGGTCTACCGCGGATCAACAAGGACGAGACTTAATGGCAAAAAATCAATTCAAACAAGCCAAAGAAACGTTTCAACGCAATGATTGGGCTGCTGCTGCGGCATATCGTGCAGGCGATTACCAAAAAGCTGCTGAGTTGTATCAAGCATTAAAAAATGAACAAGGCTACTATAATCAAGGTAATGCCTTAGCGCATATGGGGCAATATGAAGAGGCAATTAAAGCTTATGATAAAGCATTAGCGCTCAATTCAGCAGATCAAGACGCCCTTTATAACCGTAAGCTAGTTGAAGATCTTTTGAAACAAGATAAAGAAAAGAAACAAAACAAAGATCAGCAAAACAAAGATCAACAAAACCAAGATCAACAAAACAAAGATCAGCAAAACCAAGATCAACAAAACAAAGATCAACAAAACAAGGATCAACAAAACCAAGATCAACAAAACCAAGATCAACAAAACCAAGATCAACAAAAGAAAGATCAACAAAACAAAGATCAACAAAAGAAAGATCAACAAAACAAAGATCAACAAAACAAAGATCAACAAAACCAAGATCAGCAAAACAAGGATCAACAAAACAAGGATCAACAAAACAAAGATCAGCAAAACAAAGATCAGCAAAACAAAGATCAGCAAAACAAAGATCAGCAAAACAAAGATCAGCAAAACAAGGATCAACAAAACAAAGATCAGCAAAACAAGGATCAGCAAAATAAAGATCAGCAAAACAAAGATCAGCAAAACAAAGAAAAGAATAACCCAAGCAATAGCGAAGCTCAGTCCGAAGCAGAGCGAGAAAAACAACAAGCAAAAGAACAGTGGTTACGTTTGATTCCAGATGATCCTGGTGGTTTAATGCGAGAAAAATTCTTACGTGATCATTTACGAAGGGAACGCGGATGGTATCAATGAGAAAATTAATAATTATTGGTTTTTTTTATTTATTCAGTACATTAGTTTATGCTGAAGTACAAGTACAGGTTGAGCCCTCTCAAATAAGTATCGATGATTCATTCAGATTAATTCTGACTCAAGATAATTTACAAAATGGGGGTATTCCTGACCTGACCCCCTTACAAAAAGATTTTATGATCCTTGGCACCGAACGCCGCATGAACTATTCCATTATCAATGGGCAATCTCAATCATCCAGCGAATGGACCGTCACCTTAAAACCCCAAAAACAAGGTAAATTAACAATCCCAGGGATTAAAATCGGCAATGAATATACAAAACCATTAACAATTGATGTCACTGCAGGAACCTCTCAAAACACACCTACTTCGGCTAGCCCCCAGCGAAATCAAGATCTTTATTTAACGACTCAAGTTGATAAAAAAAATCCTTATGTAAACCAACAAATTATTTATAAAGTTACTTTATACAATTCGAAACATCTTTTAGATGCAGACTACCAAGGTCCTCAAGTAGAAAATGCCTTGATTGTTCCTTTAGGTGAAAACAGACGCTCTCAAATCCAAAAAAATGGGGTGACCTTTATTGTTGAAGAACAAAATTATGCTATTTTTCCTCAAAAAAGTGGCCCTCTAAAAATTAAATCCCCAGTTTTTACCGCTTTGATCTATGACTTTAATCCCGAACGAGTTAAAGCTACGGACAAAACGATTAGTCTCGATGTACAACCCATACCCAAAGAATTTTCAGGTAAAATATGGTTGCCCGCCAAAGGGGTTAAATTATTCGAACAGTATGAAAATTCCGCTCCAACCATCCCTCAAGGCAACACATTAATTCGTAACGTCATTATTGAGGGCGTGGGTGTTCCTGCACAACTTTTACCTACACCCAATTTTGCTGAAACAGATGGGGTTAGTGTTTACCCGGAGAAAGGTAAAGATAAAAATAGGGTAACGCAAGGAGAACTGATTGGCCGCACTGAGATTAAGATTACCTATTTATTCAATAAATCAGGAAAAATAACAATCCCAGAGTTAAAACTCCCTTGGTTCAATACAGAAACAGGAAAAGAAGAAGTAGCCACCTTGCCTGCAAAAACACTTGAAGTGACCCCCTCGAATACCGCCCCCGTCCCTGCAGCAAATCCCAATCAACCTGCAGTAAGCAAAAATCAAACGATTACCCAACCCATCCAAAACACGGTGGAGTCCACGTCATCAGCACAATTCAATTGGGCCTGGGTAGTGGCTGCACTTTTTGCGTTTGCCTGGCTGTTTACTATGGCGCTATGGGCTTGGCAAAGACGTAATAAAAATACGGGAAAGGGTCGATACAAAACCGCATTAAACGAACTTCATAAAGCCTGTGCACAAGGAAATCCTCAACGAGCGCGTGATGCCTTATTAAAATGGGCTAGAATGCATTGGCCAGATGCCCCCATATTGAATCTAACTGACTTAACACGTCTTACTGCTGATGCGCCTTTTAAAAAACAAGTGCAAATTCTGTCGCAAGTTTTGTACAAAAGCAAAGAAAAAGTCTTGTGGCGTGGGGATGAATTGTGGCGCAGTATACAACAAATGAAAAAAAATAATGCACGTAAACAAGAAAACAAAAATGACCTCCCGCCTATTAATCCGTCTTGAACAGTTCATTTTTAGAATGATTCATTGCCAGCAAGCTCCGGCATACTGCACTGAATGTGCAGTATGTACGCATTGAGATTTTTAGAACAACCTAGCTTCTATTTTGTGACTCTCGCTCATGCTGCTCAACATGACTAGGGGCATAGTCATTTTGAACCTTAAAATGAGTGTATAGTTTGTATTCGTGTCCTTCCTGGACACTCTCATTGCATTAAATTATTGTGCTCCTCATCATTTTGCTCTTTTATACCCTCACTTTCTTCATCATCTTCATTCTTTTGAGACACCGGTTTAAATAGCGTTTCGGAAACAAGGGCATGCGCAGATTGATCGGGTTGTGCTCCAGAATGACTGATTGGCTCACTCGCTACGGTGTGTTCTAATCGCTCTGCAATTTTTTCTATGTCAGCCATATCCTTTTTAACCCTTTTAGCCGAGCTATCAAATTCTGATTCGGTCAGAGCCTCTTTCTCTGCTGGCTCCTCATTCCCTTCTTTAGTAGATTCAGATTTTCCTGTTACATAATTAACTATTTTATTTGCAAGAGACTTGAACAAGGGAAAGGTCAGTCGTGCAACCGTATAGGCAATTGCCAAAGAAGCGGTTACCGCAAGTATTCCAAGTCCTACGGGAGGAGCGATTAAACTGAATATTGCTCCAATGAGTGCCAATGAAGCAAAGGCGACGCCGGCTGATTTATCCCAAACAGCAGTGGTACGCAACTTTTCTAATTTTTGCTCGCAGCGTACTTGATTATTAAGTAATTCTTGTAATGAATTAAATTGCTCTTTAATGGTACTTCGTTCACTTTCAATTTGTGATTCTAGGGTCTTATATTCCTCTATTTTTCCATCTTCCTTCGCTTTTTTAGCATCTGCCTCTAATTGTTCTAAATTATCAATTAAAGTCTTTAGCTGAATTTTTTTAGCCTCGATTTGTTCTTTGATATTGACTGTCTTGTCTTCCAGTTCATAACGTTTGTAATAAAGTTTAGTCAGTGTAATTAGACTCAGACCCAATGCAGTGATTGAGGTAACCAAGACAATAATAGGAGCTGCTGGAGGGAAAGCCAAAGCAGTTATTGTAAGTCCCAAAATTACTGCAGCATACACAAAACGCGCATTACGCGACAAAGTGAAAGGTACTTTTTGATTGGTTATATAAGCACCAAAATAAATAATCGGAACCTCCACAAAATCAGTGATGCTCGTCAGCAATTTAATAATATGAAAACCTTCAGCTGCTGCACTTGAAGCATGATTTACAATGCCTTCTACCATGACCAAGTGATTAATCGCACTTCCGGCACCCTCTAAAGAATCAATAAATTTACTCGCGAAAGGAAGCATTCGTAATATCGCCAAAGCAATCGACTTTTTGGATGCTTTAATTCCTTTCATAGTGTTTATTTTTTTTCTTAAGTACCCTACCGAATCAGCTTCTAGCTGTTCAAATGTTTCAATATCAGTCTTAAAGAACATTGCTTATCTCAATAAAATTAATTCCCATTTCAAGTATAACAAATTAATTATGATGTAGAGATGAATAGAAAAAGGATGGTTTAAATCTTATCTGGATAAATCCAGTTAAATAGTTTTCAGCACCTTTATTGCATTTTTTGGCTAAAAATGCAGGCGATATTGGGACAATGAATAAAAAAGTGTATAATTCCTCTTTTTGTTTCACAAATATTGATCAGTCATGAATCTTGAAAAATTATACGATGTTATTGTAGTAGGTGGTGGGCATGCGGGCACAGAAGCTGCTCTGGCTGCAGCACGCATGGGCGCACAAACATTATTACTGACTCATAACATGGATTTGCTCGGTCAAATGTCGTGTAATCCAGCCATCGGTGGTATAGGAAAGGGACATTTAGTCAAAGAAATTGATGCTTTGGATGGGGCGATGGCAAAAGCAGCGGATAGAGCCGGAATTCAATTTCGAACGCTTAATGCCTCTAAGGGACCTGCCGTGCGCGCTACTCGTGCACAAGCCGATCGCGTGCTTTATCGACAAGCCATTAGAGAACAACTCCAAACGCAAGAAAATCTGACTCTCTTTCAGCAAGCTGTTGATGATTTATTGATTGAAGGAGGCCGTGTAACCGCAGTAGTTACCCAAATGGGCCTTACCTTACGAGCTCGCGCGGTGGTCTTGACCGTTGGTACTTTTTTGGGGGGAAAAATTCACGTAGGAATGAACCAATATGCTGGTGGTCGAGCAGGTGATCCCCCAGCGATTGCTTTAGCAAAAAGCTTACGTGATCTTGATTTACCGGTAGGACGTTTAAAAACTGGAACACCGCCACGTATTGATCGTCGCTCCTTAGATTACAGCCAAATGACGGTGCAGCCTGGTGATACACCCATACCTGTTTTTTCCTATCTGGGACATGCCAGTGATCATCCACAACAAGTGCCTTGTCATATTACCCATACAACAGAAGCCACACATGAAATTATTCGCAATAATCTCCATCAGTCACCTATGTATGCAGGAGTTATTGAAGGAGTGGGACCACGCTATTGTCCCTCTATTGAGGATAAAATTGTTCGTTTTGCGGATAAATTATCACATCAAATCTTTGTCGAGCCTGAAGGGTTGACCACTGAAGAAATTTACCCCAACGGTATTTCTACAAGCCTGCCCTTTGAAGTTCAAGTACAGTTTGTCCGTACGATTAAAGGTTTTGAGAACGCCCATATTACTCGTCCAGGATATGCGATTGAGTATGATTACTTTGACCCTCGTGGATTAACTTCGTTCTTGCAGACGAAACCAATTCCCAATTTGTTTTTCGCGGGCCAAATCAATGGAACAACCGGCTACGAAGAGGCTGCAGCACAAGGAATCATTGCCGGCATGAATGCTGCCCTACAGGTTCAAGAAAAAGAACTTTGGTGCCCACGACGTGATGAAGCGTATATTGGCGTGTTGATTGATGATCTCATCACCTGTGGAACTCAAGAACCTTATCGAATGTTTACTTCTCGTGCCGAATACCGTCTGCTTTTACGGGAAGATAATGCAGATTTACGCCTAACGGCTAAAGGTAGGGAATTAGGTTTAGTCGGCGAAAAACGTTGGCAACATTTCTCTACTAAAACTGAAGCAATAGAATCTACTCAGGCGCTACTGCATAACACTTGGGTGCGTGTAGGACATAATGAACGCTTAAAAGATATACTGCTCAATCCCATGCAACACGATAATCGGGCCTCTGAATTTCTTAAACGACCTGAAATAAATTATCAGCATTTATTAATGCTCGATGATTTAAACTTGCCTGAGTTAACCACAGAGGTGAGCGAGCAAATCGAAATTCAAAACAAATATGCAGGTTATATCGAAAGACAACAGCAAGATATAGAAAAAATGCGTAAACACGAGAATACGAGATTACCTGAGTCGCTGGATTATAGTGAGGTCAGCGGATTATCCAATGAAGTAATCCAAAAACTTACAAACATTAAACCTGCTACTTTAGCCCAGGCTGGTCGTATTTCTGGCGTCACTCCTGCGGCCTTGTCGCTTCTTTTAGTCCATTTAAAAAAACAGCGAATTGAGGCATGAAGGAATCAATAGCAAGAATACAACCACAACTCGCAGAGGGTTTGCAGCAATTTAATTTGCAGGCACTGCTCCCCTCTTTATCTGATTATTTATTCTTACTTAATAAGTGGAATTTAGCTTATAATCTCACAGCAATTCGTGATCTTGAGTCTATGGTTGGTAAGCATCTATTGGATAGCCTGGCTATTTTACCTTGGCTTAAAGGAAATCAAATTATTGATGTAGGAACCGGTGCAGGCTTGCCGGGTATCCCACTCGCTTTGGCTAGACCCGATTTTAATTTTGTTTTGTTGGACTCTAACGGTAAAAAAACGCGCTTCCTGCACGAAGTAAAACGACAGCTCAATTTAAAAAATGTTGAAATTGTACAATTTAGAGTCGAAAACTACCACCCAACTCAAGGTTTTGATACAGTAGTAAGTCGAGCTTTTAGTAGCCTTGAACAAATGATTCAGTGGACGCAACATCTTATTGCTGATGAAGGAATCTGGCTGGCAATGAAAGGGCGTTATCCTGATACAGAATTGAATGAAATAAAGCAAAACTGCACGGTAAAACATTATACTGTCGCAGGGGTTGAAGGCGAACGCTGTTGCGTCATTATTGAAAATCAACCTAAGAATAGTGGGGTCAACTAGGGCTTGGATTTCGCTATCTTGAGCCAAAATGGCCTAATTTTCGAGCACCGAAACGCAGCATACACGAAGTATGTGAGTATCGGAGCACAGAAAATTAGGCCATTTTGGCCAAGATAGTAGAAGGGTAAGCTCTAGTTCACTGCTTTTCAGGTTCAACCAAGGAATAAATCATGGCAAAAGTTATAGCCATTGCCAACCAAAAAGGTGGGGTAGGCAAAACCACTACAGCGATTAATCTAGCTGCTTCTTTAGCAGCAAATCGACAACACGTTTTACTTATTGACTTGGATCCACAAGGTAACGCAACTATGGGTAGTGGCGTGGATAAAAGTCAGTTGGTACATACCACCAATGATGTCTTATTACATGATTGTCTTGCAGAGCAGGCATGTCTTGCCACCACATGTGGTTATGATTTAATCCCCGGAAATGATGATTTAACGGTAGCTGAAGTCAGCCTGATGGAACGCAATCATCGTGAAACCTTCTTATATAAAGCATTACAGCCCATTCAAAATAATTATGACTTCGTCTTGATCGATTGCCCACCCGCGTTGAATACTTTGACCATCAATGCATTTGTAGCTGCAGACTCAGTTCTTATCCCTATGCAATGCGAATACTACGCTCTTGAAGGCTTAGCGGCATTGCTATCGACTATCGAACAGGTTAGAGCCTCAGTAAATCCTCGTTTGCACCTTGAGGGGGTGTTACGAACCATGTACGATGCGCGTAATCGATTGTGCTCCGAGGTGTCGAAACAGCTTATAGAACACTTTCCAACCAAGGTCTACAGAACCGTAGTACCACGTAATGTCAGACTTGCTGAAGCACCCAGCCATGGGTTGCCTGCCTTACAATACGATAAAACATCACCCGGCGCAGCAGCCTATATGGTCCTTGCTTCCGAGTTAATTAATAAACAGACTGTAGTAGGATAAATGGGGTAATTTATGACAGTAAAACGTAGTAGTTTAGGGCGTAATTTATCCGCTTTATTAAGCCAATCAAATGGTATTCTTTTAAATGAGAAGCCCCCAGCTGAAAGCCTAAAGCTTTCTATAGATTGTTTGCAACCAGGAAAATATCAACCTCGTGGCGAAATGGAAGAGGCACCTCTAATGGAACTTGCCCAATCCATTAAAAAGCAAGGTTTGCTTCAACCGCTATTAGTTCGTGAATTGAGTAGCGGGCGTTATGAAATAATTGCCGGTGAGCGTCGCTGGCGAGCCAGCCAATTAGCAGGACTTACCGAAGTTCCAGTGATTTTAAAACAAGTTGATGATGAGACAGCTATGGCTATGGCTTTAGTTGAAAATTTGCAGCGTGAAGATCTCAATGCCATGGATCAAGCACGTGCGATGCATCGATTGACGAACGAGTTTTCTCTCACACATCAACAGGTTGCAGATCTCTTGTGTAAATCCAGGACTGCAGTCAGTAATTACCTGCGATTATTGGCCCTATCAACTGGCGTTAAAAAACTTTTAGAGCATGGTGATCTTGATATGGGGCATGCCCGCGCCTTATTGATGTTGGATGAAGAGCAGCAAAATCAAGTAGCGCAATTGATTGTTGCCAAAAATTTATCGGTACGTGAAACCGAAAAGTTGGTTGAACGCATTAAATCCGGAAAAATAAAGGACCAGCAACCTGATCTAGGCCATTCTCATACGTACCACGAGCAGTTAAACAATCTGTCACAACATTTGCAAACTTCAATTAAGCTAAAACCTGGAAAAGCAGGCAAAGGCTCATTAGTTATTCACTATGACAATGAACATTTTTTGCAAATGATCATTGATCAATTGGGTCGTACGCATCAATGATTTTGTTCCTGTAATCAATCCAATAACCTAGCTCTCCTAGGTTATTGCAATCCGTTAATCGGTGTGTAGTAGCCAGCCTGATTCTCCCGATAAACAGGAATGGTTACAACCACCTAAAGTACTCAGTCATAGACTATCAAATGCAACCAATCAATCAAGCGTGCTCGGTAGTTTCGCTGTTATAGGTTCAAATTTTAAAAAGAGCTTTATATTAAGCTACACTTATAGATATAAGCTGGTTATATTGCCAGGAGTCTGCAATGTTAATAGAGCCAGTCCAACCTGTTTATGTTCTAATGAAAATTGGCGAAGATGAATTTGTAGGCCAGCTGCTGAGTTTGTCTGAAGAAAAATTAGAGCTCAAATGTGATGAGTATATTGAAAAAGATATTGAGATTTCTTTTTTTGCAAAGCACTTTCGTGGCCAAGCAATTATTGAGGAAATAAAATTTGCTCACTCATTTTTTACCTATCAATTAACGATTCAAGAAATTCAATTCCAGCCTGGTTTGTTGATCAATACTCGTTTATGAACGAATGAGCCTGAATTTCTCTTCTGCATGAATGTTCGAAACGTGACGGAGGTTCCACCCCCTTTTTTTATACAAAGAGTTTTCGATAATCAATATTAAGAGTAATTAACCAGTTGTTCTCAATTCGTGTCATTCCCGCACAGGCAGGAATCCATCCATCAAATTAATTCCTTACTTCGTTTGCAGTATGGATTACCGCCTGCGCGGGAATGACACTATATAGAAAGAATGTGCTCATTTAAAAGCCGCTAAATTGCGCAAAAAAAGTGACGACCCCTCAGGGCCAAGTCCGAATTTGCTAAGTTTTAATCTGCTACATTTTAAATTCCGACGGTAAAAAACTTTCTTTGTTTTCATCGTAAACTGCCTTCAATTTATTTATAAATTCATCCTTGGCAGCACGAGCTTCCGCAATACCTCGAGCTACTTCAGCGCTAGTAAAAAATGCAATTTGATAACGCTGCTGAAGTTCCTTTTTTGTGTTAGGAACTTGAGGAGCAATAACTACTTTCTTTCCATTGGCAAATTTAATTGAAGAAGGGTTTTGCTCGTTCTCGGCCAATAAAGTAACTAAGTCATGTAAGTTATTTATTTTTTTATCATTGACTTCGACGACTCGATGACTTTCACATAAAGCACCGCGACTTAAAGCAAAATTTTCATACCCATCCGTATCTTCAGAGGCAAAAATGTGATGTAACACCACAATTTCATATTGTTCGTCATCTAATGTAGATGCTGTGAAATCATTAAACATAGGAGGCATATTAGAATAGTCGGTAATCGTCCTTTGTCCGGTAGCATAATTCGATTTATAAGTATCCATTAATGCTTGGGTGCATTTTACAAATACAAAGCCTCCATTTTTTCCAGACGGCTGAATGTGATACTTAAGTGGTTTACCGTCCTTAATCCCTAATATATTACGCCCCAATTGCTCATTTAATCTAATCTCAATCTTCAGTGTTTCGTGCTCACTGTCGCTATTTTTTCTTTGAATTAGAAACTCCATCTTATCCATGTATTTTTTTCTTTGGATTAAATAAAGAAATGATATGGGATATCCTAATTCTGCTACTTCCACATGCCCATTCGCCAGGATTGGATGACCATCGATTTCGAGAATAACATCTCCGTCTTGCAATTTATTAAATGCACAAGAATTTTTGGATACCTTTGTTACGTAAATTCCTGTCAGTTCTTCATCTAAAGTACTAGGCTTCATTCCTACTTGATGTCGTAATGCAGAGTTTTTTAATGATTGCCATTGGAAGGAAACTTGTGGCACTGTGACGTAATCAATGCATTTTGCATCCTTAAGCTTTCCAAATTTCTTATAATTTTCTATTACTTGTACCACCGTGGTCGCAGGAATAAAATAACCTACGTTACTTAAGGAAGTGTTTCCTTGAGTTACAATACCTACACAGACTTCTTTATCTTTAACTTGTACTGTAATTGGTCCCCCACTATTCCCTGGATTAATTGGAGCACTCGTCTGAACGGTGATTCCGGGAAGATTGGAATAAGCAATCTGCGAAATTTCAGTTCTGGAAATATGGCCTTTGGTAAAAGAAAGTCCTTTACCTCCAGCGGGATAACCATAAGCATTAACTTCGGTAGATGAGGCTTGAAATTTAGTGTCTACTTCTAAAGGCTCCACTTTTTTTAATATTAAACTCGCTCCTTCCTCAGTATTCGCTTTGAGGATAGCAACATCCATAACTGGGTCTACCCAGACTGCAGTGACAGGAATTTCATGAGAGCCCTGATTAAATTTCGCTTTTAAAAAATGAGCATTGGCTACCGCATGGGCATTAGTGACCAGATACACAGTTCCTTCATATTTTAAGACTGAAACAGTGGCGCTTGATTTAGAGGGAGAGCCAGTTGACCAGGCCGTTGTGTAGTTAACGGATTGCTTTTCTGCTTCTAGTTTGAGTGTTGAGTTATTTAACATAATTACCCTACAAAATATTGAAAGGCAGCGATTGTTTATTTAAATCACATAAAAATCAATATAGATGCAAACTATTTAATTAATGAGATTTGCTTATGATGCAAAATTGCACCAATAAGCCCGACAATCCCCCATTAGAGAGAGTTTATGACCTAAAAAAATTGCATCATGAAACGTCCCTCGCACAGTTCGATTTATTTGGATTAATAATATTTTAAAGAAAATCGGCCGCTATAGACCCACATTTGAGCAGCATGCTTAAAGTAATAACAAGGAATTATGGATTGCATCCTTAGCGCGACAAAGTTACTCATTCAATTATCAGGTATGAACAATAAAAAAATATCGATAATTTTCCTAATTTCTGCCAACTTTAAAAGATATGTGTCGATTCTTCAGAGTTGGGCCTTAGCCCAACTCTTCTAGGAATAGATAATGCATAGGACACTTTCGTTGCGCCAAGGCCCAACCTAGCGTATTTATAACCAATAAACAAAAACAAACAAGAACAACCAGACCACGTCTACAAAGTGCCAATACCAGGCAACACCTTCGAATCCAAAATGACGCTCTGGTGTAAAATGTCCCAACTTGCAACGAACCGCGATTACTATCAGCATAATAGTACCCAAGGTTACGTGCAGACCGTGAAATCCTGTGAGCATAAAAAAGGTCGTTCCATAAATACCAGCAGAAAGTGTTAAATTCATCTTGGTATATGCTTCATGATACTCATAGCTTTGCAATACCAAAAACAAAATACCTAGGGCAATGGTTAAAACCATTCCAATAAGTACTTGCTTGTGCTTTTCTAATTTTAAGGCCCAATGTGCCCAAGTGATAGTAACCCCTGAGGTTAATAAGATAAGCGTGTTCACAGCGGCTAATCCCCAAGCTCCCATTGCCTCCTCGGCACCAGCAAAAACTTTATTATTGGGGTTATCTAATAGAGGCCAGGTGGAATTAAAATCAGGCCATAAGGTAAAATGTGTGATGGGATGTACATCGCCCCCTAAAAGCGGAACAACCCAAAATCGGGTATAAAACAAGGCACCAAAAAATGCTCCGAAAAAACAAACTTCAGAAAAAATAAACC
Organism: Legionella cherrii; assembly: GCF_900635815.1. Lineage (NCBI taxonomy): Bacteria > Pseudomonadati > Pseudomonadota > Gammaproteobacteria > Legionellales > Legionellaceae > Legionella > Legionella cherrii. Next base: position 881,272 of record NZ_LR134173.1, on the reverse strand, counting down.
AGCACATTCCCCAACGAAATGAGCGATCAACCTGTTGGTCATAGACTCCTTTTGAGTTCTCATAGATGACTTGGCCAAACCAACCAAATAGCATAAAAATCATAATTCCCATGCCAATACTGAATATGTAAGGCCCATACCAATCGTGATGAAGCCAAGACGCCGCACCTACAAGCAGAGTAGTCAGCCCACATGATGCAACCAAAGGCCAATGGCTTGGCTTAGGGACATAATAAGTACCATGTGCTCCCATTATATTTTTATCTCCTGTATCAATAATCTGTTCTAAATACGCTCTCTATGGTTGGGCGTTGTTAAATCGTATGAACTTTGTCAGACTCCACACCACCAAAAGTGCATTAAGCCTTATCGGTTACATCGAATAAAGTATAAGACAATGTAACGGTATTTACTTTTTCGGGTAAATCAGCATCCAAATGAAATAGTAAAGGCATATCCATAGCCTCATGTCCATTTAACGTTTGCCGAGTAAAGCAAAAACATTCTGTTTTTTTCAGATATTTAGCAGCAATACCAGGGGTAACGCTCGGTATCGCTTGTACCGTCATCTGATGGTCCGTTTTATTTTCTGCATAAAAGGCAAGTTTTGCTATTTCGCCAGGATGTACCTTGATCTTTCGAGTTTTGGGATAAAATGCCCAAGGGACACCACTATTGTTGGTAGCAACAAACTCAACTGTTATTTCTCTTTTTTTATCAATTTTAGCCTTAGTTATATCATAAGCGACTGCCTCGGGATTTGTTTTACCATTAATACCCAGTGACTTACATAAACTGTTGTAAATGGGTACTAATGCAAAGCCAAAGGCAAACATACCTAGCACAAGGCCGGATAAAATTATGATTAACTTTTGATGGCCTTTTTGTTTTTTCATACAGCAAACCTATAAATCCAACTTCGGTGGAGTTGTAAATGTGTGATACGGGGGTGGAGAAGGCAAGGTCCATTCTAAACCATATGCACCCTCCCACGCTCTGCCTGCTGCAATGTCTTTTTTAGTACCTTTCTTTCTCACAGTAGCAATCACATTATATAAAAAGAGCAGTTGGGTAAAACCAAAGATAAATGCTCCAATTGAAGAGATCATATTAAAATTGGTGAACTGTAACGCATAATCGGGGATCCTTCTTGGCATACCGGCCAGTCCTAAGAAGTGCATGGGGAAAAATGCCACGTTCACTGAAATAACAGATAACCAGAAATGCCATTTACCTATACATTCGTTATACATATGGCCTGTCCATTTGGGTAACCAATAGTAGGTAGCAGAAAATAAGGCAAAAATTACACCGGGAACCAGAACATAATGGAAATGTGCTACCACGAAATAACTATCTTGATACTGGAAGTCTGCAGGTACCAATGCCAACATCAGGCCAGTAAATCCGCCTATAGTAAATAAAAAGACGAACGCTAAGGCAAACAACATAGGGGTTTCGAAGGTCATGGAGCCTCTGAACATCGTACTGACCCAGTTAAATACTTTAATCCCTGTGGGTACCGCAATAAGCATCGTGGTGTACATGAAGAATAGTTCAGCACCCAGGGGTATCCCGGATGTAAACATATGGTGCGCCCAAACAATAAATGACAATATAGCAATACTGACGGTCGCATAAACCATAAAATAATAGCCGAACAATGGCTTACGGCTAAAGGTAGGGATTACTTCGGATATAACCCCGAAAGCGGGTAATACAAGAACATATACTTCGGGATGTCCAAAAAACCAAAATACGTGTTGGAACAGTATGGGATCACCACCACCTGCTGCATTAAAGAAGCTGGTACCAAAATGACGGTCAGCCAACATCATCGTTACTGCGCCAGCCAAGACAGGCATAATTGCAATCAATAAAAAGGCGGTAATTAACCAAGTCCATACGAACATCGGCATTTTCATCAAAGTCATGCCTGGTGCCCGTAAATTGAGTATGGTCGCAATAATATTTATCGAACCCATAATCGATGAAATACCCATCATATGGATTGAAAAAATCATGAAATCGGTACTTGGTGGGGCGTATTTGGTAGATAGAGGTGCATACATCGTCCACCCAAAGTTAGGACCGCCTCCAGCGTGAAAAGTTGTGGAAAGCAATAAGGTAAACGCAAAAGGTAAAATCCAGAAACTCCAGTTATTTAAACGGGGCAAAGCCATATCTGGAGCCCCGATCATCATTGGAATTTGCCAGTTCGCCATTCCAGTAAATGCGGGCATGACCACGCCAAATAACATGATTAACCCATGAAGCGTTGTCATTTGGTTAAAGAAATTAGGGTCAACAAAGCGATGGCCTGGCTGAAATAATTCTGCGCGAATAAGCAATGCCATGCCGCCAGCTAAAAAGAAGCTGATCATTGCAAGCCACAAGTAAAGTGTACCAATGTCTTTGTGGTTTGTAGTAAACAACCAGCGTTTTATAAATCCTAAGACGCCCTTGCCTTGTTCAGGACCATGATCGTCATGTTTTTCATCGTGTGCTAATGTATAACTGCTCATTGCAAACCTCCAGCTTGAACTTTATTAACCATGGTTGGTTGTTGATTAGCTTTCTGACGTTGTGCCGCAACTTCTGCAGCTTGAACTTCATCATTAGTGTTATTCTCCCAGGCATTACGTTCATACGTCACAATAGCAGCAATTTCCTCATCGGTTAGTTGATCTTTATAAGGCTGCATCGCTGAACCAGGAATACCGTTAAGTATTGTATCTATATGCCGTGAAATAGGATTGCCTGTTGCTACAGAGCTCCCTTTAAGTGCAGGATACATGGGTGGAATACCCTTGCCATCAGGTCTATGACATGGAGAACAAAACTGTTCATATTTTTGCTTTCCAAGAGTGAGTAATTCATCTCGGGTCATTGTTTTTTGTGCTGCTGCAGTTGCTTCTTCTTTGTTATATTGGTCTTGTGATTTTGTTTGCGCAGCAACCCATTTATCAAAATCATCTTGGCTTACCGCTTCAACAACGATAGGCATAAATCCATGGTTGACACCGCAGAGTTCAGCACATTGCCCTCTGTATGTTCCTGGTTTTTGTATTGTCGCCCAAGCTTCGTACATGAACCCAGGTATCGCATCGCGTTTAATACCTAGTTCAGGAACCCACCATGAATGGACAACATCATTTGAGGTAACTAAAAAGCGAATTTTTTTATTCACTGGCAAAACCATGGGTTTGTCTACTTCTAATAAATACCAATCATTCTTTTTTTCTTTATTTTGAATTTGTGCAAAAGGTGTCGATAAGGTGCTAAAAAAACTTATTCCTTGATCAAGATACTCATACTGCCATCGCCATTGGTAACCCACTATTTTTACCATTATTTCTGATTGTCTTGTATCGTCCATACGGATTAAAACACGAGTAGCTGGGATCGCAAGTCCGACAAGAATTAAGAAAGGAATAATTGACCAGACAATTTCTAATCGGGGGTTATCATGAAATGATGCGGCCTTATAACCTTTAGATTTCCTATGGTGAATCATGGAATAGATCATCACGCCAAATACCACAACCCCGATAACGGCACATACTGCCATACAGACCATATGTAAGTAGTACACGTCCCTACTGACAGGCGTTACCCCTTCATGCATATTTACCTGCCAGAAATCCGCAGCAGCGAATATGGGTTGGCTTGCAACCCAGGCACCAAGCATTGTTAATAATCTACAGATCTTTAACCTGTTTAACATCCCCGTTCCTCGTCTTGTCAATAAGCTAGGCGACCTAGCTTCAATTTAGTTTTATATATTTTCAATTTATCCCCTACTTTCGTGGGGGATAGTGCAATCAGTACTACACTACCACAATGAGTAGTTTCCTTCGGATTTAGATTTACTGACCATAAACTTAATTGCCTCAATTACTTCATTGGTAGTGCATTGCTTACAGCCGCCTTTTTTCGGATGGCCTTTCCCATTGACAGTATTCTCAATCAATACATCCATGTTTTTTGCTATCAGGGATTTCCATGCCTCTTTATCACCAATTTTAGGCGCACCATTTTTTCCGTCATTATGGCAAGCCGCACAGTTTTCGTTATAAACGGCCTCTCCACTTGCAGGATATTTTTCTGCACCACCTGACTTTAGATTTTCTAACTCCGTACGAGTTAATGACTCATTCAGTAGGTAGTCAACCGCTGAAATGATGTCGTTATCAGAACAAGTGACACACGCCCCTTTGTACGGCATTGAGTTAAAACCATTAATCGCATGGTGATACAAGCCTGTTAAGCCACTTGTTTTTAATCGCTCATACCAACCTGCTGCGTTACCAATTAAAGGTGCACCCATTACGCCATCTTGGTGACAAATAACACATGCCGTGAAGTAAACCTGTTTTCCACGATCGAGCGAAGGAGGTTCATGAGAAGGTGGTAGACCTAAAGGCTCTTCACTGGCTACTGTTTTCAGATAGGTAGCAATAGCCATCCTATCTGCATCAGTTAAGTACATCAAACTATTATGATTTACTTCTGCCATAGGCCCAGCTACAGGACCAGCATTATTTATCAACTTATTGTATTTGAAGACATCGGTAACTTGCTCATGAGTTGCAGTCTCTAATCCATACTTGGTGATATTTGGTGCCCAATAGCCATTGATAAATCCACCGGTCAAATAATATCTGTTCTTCGGTGCGCCAAATGGATTTAAAGGGGTATGGCACATACTGCAATGTCCTAGACCATCTACAATATATTTTCCTCGATTCCATTCAGGAGAGCGGCCTTTTTCATATTGAAATCCATGACCTTCAGGGAAGAAGAATAATAAGTTCCATCCCCACAGAGTAAACCGAGATCCCGGGACATTAAATGGGAAAGGTAATGATTTATTTGGTAAATTAACTGGAGGCAAGCTCATAAAATAGGCATATAGAGCACGCGCATCATCATCCGTTATTTTAGAAAAATAAATATAAGGGAATACAGGAAAATAGTTTCTCCCTTTAGGATCCCGACCTTCTTTAAGGGCGCGAATAAAGTCTTTCTCTGTCCAGTTACCAATCCCAGTTTCTTTATCCGGAGTGATATTAGGGCTATAAAAAGTCCCGAATGGAGTTTCTATAGGCAATCCACCGGCATAGGCAGGTGTCCCTGCTTTTACATTGGTATGACAGGAAATACAATCGCCTATCTTTGATAAATACTCCCCGCGCTCAATTAAACTTTGTTGCTCGCCAGTAGCTGGAGCCGTAGGTGGATAAACAGGATAATATCCATCATGAATTTGTAATTTCTGTTGAGCCGGTGCAGCATTTTCTGCATGTAATAATTGACCTGCCATGCCAAGTACGGCCAAAGTTGCAGTGACAATTAGCTTTCTTAGTAACAAAGAGCCCACGCCCCCTCCTATTTGTTCTTATTTTGTACGCTTCTCTTACGGAGACAGAGTAATCGACGCATTTTATACTCCACAACGCATAAGTTGCAATGTTATAATTGCTATCTTTGATTATTTTTCTATTGTGATTATGTTTGTTTATCTTGATGGTTTGCTTTTAGGTTTATCTTTAATTATTGCCCTCGGTCCGCAAAACGTCTTTTTGATTAAACAAGGCGCACAAAAGAATCATGCGGTGCTTTCGGCTGTTATCTGTTTTATCTGTGATCTCATTTTAATTTGTTCTAGTATTGCAGGCTTACATGAATTGTTACTCGTTCGTCCTGTTCTACAAATTTGGATGATGCTGTTAGGTACATTATTTCTCCTTTTTTATTCCGCAAAAGCATTAGCGAATGCATTTTCAAAATCAGCAAAAAATACAGAAACTACGTATCAACCACGTACCAAGACCCAAATTATTCTCCTGGCTTTAGGATTTAGCATACTAAACCCTCATGCCATTATTGATTCTCTGGTCATCATCGGTGGCGGCAGCAGCGGGTATCCCAATCAAGAACATATTTTTTTATTAGGCGTCCTCACCTCAAGCTTTCTTTGGTTCAGCTCATTAACATTTACTGCGCGATATTTTTCCGACGTCTTAACTAAAGCCAATGTGTGGAAAGGAATTGAGTTACTTAGTGGTTTATTAATGGCCTTGATAGGGATTAAGATCGGAACCGATTGTTTAGGCTTAATTTCAGAGATGATTGGAAAATCGATTTCGTAGAAAGGGCCAATCAGTGTGTCGCCAATTGACCCAGTGGAATGACACATAGCAAGTCCAACCTCGCAGCGTGAATATCTCATAACCATTAATTCATGTCAACATAGCGCTTGAAGCACCAGTCAATGCACAGGTCACCAAATAGGTACTCCAATCAACAGTTTTTTGGTCATACACCTCTTTGGGTGAGGATTCTGGTCTGGTGGTGTAGGCGCATTCGAGGGCGCATCCGCCAAGCAATTAACTCTTGAGTAACGTTTGCAAAGAGTTCTATTGTTGTTCTAACTCACTTCCGTTAAACTCAAGCTTTCATAAAATATGAGCAATACATGTTTTACGGCGATACTATCCAAGAGACAAGGCAACTATTTTTTTCCAGTTGGGAAAAATACCAGCATAAAAAATTGTTGTCCCCTTTAGAAAATGAGATTGTCCAAGTGATATTAGCCCATCCTGAATATCACAAGATGTTAGAGAATCAAGATAAATTTCAACAACACACTTATTTCCCTGAATCAGGAGAGCCCAATCCATTTCTGCACATGGGACTTCATCTGGCAATTAGGGAGCAAATAGCTACGGATCGCCCAAGCGGTATTCATCTTATCTATAAGAATTTAGTCAAAAAATATAATGACTCTTTGGTAGTTGAGCATTTAATGATGGAACAATTAGCCGAATGCTTATGGCTTTCACAGAAAAATAAACTCCCTCCTGATGAAACACATTACTTACAGGCTTTAGCTGACCTTTGAATTAGTTCCTCCTGCTCCCGTTATCCCGGGTTGGACGAGGGAGCTCCCACTGTAATATTGTGCTCCAGCGTGGAGTTCCCTCGGAATGACGAACGCGATGAAAGAAGGGGCAAAGGTGGGGCGGATGAGGTTTGATTGTAACAAATGGCCCCCACCCTAGCGCTCTCCCGCAAACGGGAGAAGAGACTCTTCACTAGGCGCTGCTAAATCAGCTTGTTGTTCCACATGATATTCAAGAATATCTCCAGGCTGACAATTTAGATAAGCACAAATTGCTTCCAATGTCGCAAAGCGAATCGCTTTAGCTTTGCCGTTTTTTAAAATAGACAAATTCGCTTCAGTAATTCCTATGGCCTCCGCCAACTCCTTCAGCCTGCATTTGCGTTTTGCCATCATCACATCCAGATTAACAATAATAGACACGTGCATATTCCTTAAATTGTTAATTGGGTTTCAGATTTTAGCTGATGTGCTTCTTGAATAATCCAGGAAGCTACCAAAATAATAAATGCGGTAATTAAGGTGGACAAATTTGCTGAATTTAAGGTAATACTGGCGATACGTTCTCCTTTAGGGTTATTAAAGGTGAGTGCTGCTGTCATTAAGGGTTGATAAAATAACTGCACCAATTCACCTAAAATCATATAAATACTTACCTGTTTAATTAATTTGATATTTTCCTCTTCAAACAAATAGCCTTTTTCAAAAAGCCTGAACAATTTAGCCAGCTTATGGCAGATTAAGACCGTAATTGTCAGCGGCATCCACTCAATCGCCAACAAGACACTCCGATGCAACCAAGAAAAATGCGAAGGATCATAGATTTTTTCTGCAGAAATTAAGGAAGACCAGGCCCCAATATGACACATCCAATCGAATTTAAATAAGATTAAGCAGCTGGTCGTGAGTGGGATAAACCAACAAAGATTACGAAATAGCAGATACAAAATATGACTGGTGTTTTTTATTTTTTTCATGATAAATACCCATTAACAAGACTATTTAATTATAATAAATATTTATCGTTTTACAATAATAATGTATTATTTATTGATATTATTTTCTTTTCCCTCACATGCAGCTCCCCAAAGTGATATGACAGCGAACAACTGAGGAGAGCCAATGAATTCTAGTTGGTTTTACAACGTAGATGATATATTAGGCACCAAACTATCAAGCTTTTCTTGCAAAAGATTTAGATTTTTAGGTACGACAATAAATTGGAAATTATCATTTTGGAAGTTAACGGGAAAGGCGTTTGGTTTAATGTACTGTGCATTATTGCGTTTTTGCACCGTAAATCTATTTTCCGGTCTCTGATCGAAATCAACGCAATCAGACTTTTCAAGGACCGACAGCACCTCCGTTATTTTGGGATCAATCTGGCTTAAAGACCAAAACTTTTTGCTGCGGATATGTGGAAAAGGTCTTGTATAACTGCCTTCCCCGCTAACAACAACCAAATCCTGGATGTGTTTATCATTTGGAAAATGCTCTTTAATTAAAGTAAGGGCTTTTTCTAATTGCTCTCCCTCTAAATGTACTTGTTCTTTATTAGTAAAATATTTTTCTAAATGCGCTTTATTAACTGCTTTTATAATAATTGCTATTTGATTGGAATCATCAGTGGACTTTACTTCATAAATTAATTGGCCTCCGAATTGGACAAACCCTGAGAGTCTTAATTGAGCATTCTTTCCTTTTGTATCTTCTTTATCGAGAAAAATTCTAAGGTCGATTGGATATTCAGAGCTACTGGACTGAAAATAAAGCGAAAATCCATCATTCGTCTCCAAGTCACAAAATTTATTGAGCAGACTCTTAATTTCATTAAAATCTTTTTGATCTTGAGAAGCGACGTAGTCCATGATAGAAAAATGATCACCAGGATTATTTCTCGTATAATTCACTACCTCATTATTACCCTCCTGATGAGCGGGCTCTTCGAGTTTTTGCAAATCCTGAATGGGATAAAACATTTGATTACCCCTTTGCACTTTAATGTAGTGACAACGGATGTCATGTAATCCACTTCTGATGATGAATGCATTGACTTCAGGAAAACGCATATCTTCTTTAGGGAATTGAAAATTACCTTGAGTCACATTAAGAAATTCAGGATAAGCAACTTTGGTAATAATAAATGTAGATTGGCTCCCCTCGTTAACTTTTTCTTCAAAGTGAATTAAATTGTATTTGATTTGTAACAAGGTTAAACGTCTTCTTATTTCTGATGTCTTAGGATCTAAGGTAGGTAAAGGTAGGGTTCTTAAATCAGTTAATGCCCCATCCGCGCTATCGCGACTGGTTGATTCGCCTAACTTAAAACCACCGTCATTTAAATCCAAAAGCTGATTGACTCGCCTTTTAACAGCACTAATGGTTGAAGTACCCTCTTTGTCATTCATGGAAGTAAGCTCAATAATTGCTTTCATAAATTTTACCTGCCCCTTGTTTTTGATTTAAAAATGAAATTTGGCGAAATAGTATCTAGATTATGTTAAAAATAAAACAATTGAATAAAAAAACTCCCGTGCTCATACACATTACCTCATGAAGACGTGGATCATATAAGACTGGGTATCCTCTGCAAAATCGGTTAATATGGAGCATTAAATAACAAATCTGTGTTCTCCGTATGGCTGATCAAGAAAAAAAAACTCATTTTGGTTACTCGACTGTCGGTTGGGATGAAAAAGAACAGAAGGTCGCTGAGGTTTTCCATTCCGTAGCCAAAAACTATGATGTGATGAATGACTTAATGTCTTTAGGCATCCATCATCTTTGGAAGCGCTATACTGTAGCCTTAAGCCAAGTACAACCCGGACAGTCTGTCTTAGACTTGGCGGGAGGCAGTGGCGATTTAACGCGATTATTATGTAAAAAGGTTGGTGATTCGGGTCGAGTTGTTCTTGCGGATATCAATTCGGCCATGCTTCATGTGGGGAGAAATCGCTTATTAGACGAAGGCTTATATAAAAACATTGATTATGTACAAGGTAATGCCCAATGCCTGCCTTTTGCTGATAATAGCTTTCATTGTATTACCATGGGTTTTGGCTTGAGAAACGTCACCGATAAAGAAGCAGCACTGCGCTCGATGTATCGTGTATGCAAACCCGGCGGGAAAGTGATGATTCTTGAGTTTTCAACGCCCACCTTTCCCGGACTAAAACCGATTTATGACTGGTATTCGTTTAATATTTTACCTAAAATAGGAGAATTTATTGCGAAGGACAAATCCAGTTATCAATACCTTGCTGAATCGATACGCATGCACCCCAATCAAATCAAACTTAAAGAAATGATTGAACATGCAGGATTTGAAGACTGCCACTATGACAATCTCAGCGGTGGCATAGTTGCCTTGCACATTGCCTATAAATATTGAGTGCATTATGTTAAAAAAATACTCCTTAAAGGCTCTCCAAATGGCCATTAATAAAGCAGCCAAATTGGATGAACAGATGCCAGTCAAGCTAAAAGCGCTTGATAACAAAACTCTTGAGATGATAATAAGCCCTTTAAATGTTAATTTTTTTATACTTTTTAAAGACGGTGAAATCATCTTGCTTGATTGTTATGATAAAGAAGCAGACACCATCATTCACAGCAATCCTTTGGGTTTAATTCGCCTAAGTTTATTACCCGCATCGAAAGCACGATCGTTGTTTAACGATAAAATTCGTATGACTGGAGATACTGAATTAGGGCAACAAGTAAAAAAGCTATTTGATGAGATGGATATTGATTGGGAAGGACATCTGGCTCACTTTACCGGAGATGTGGTGGCACATCAAATTGGTGCTTTTGTACGTAAAGGAATCTCCCTAAAAAAGAAAATTGAAGAATCCATGCGGCAAAATGTGTCCGAATATGTTCAAGAAGAGTTACGCGTGATTCCCACTAAATATGAATTGGAAGATTTTTTTTCCGAGGTCGATGAGTTATCTTTAAGCGTTGAGCGCCTTCAGGCTCATGTCAATCAACTAATAAGCCGCTATGAAATCAATTAAAAAGCTCATTCGTCTTATTCACATTAACTATATTCTGGCTAAAAACGGGCTGGATAATGTAGTGGTGTCATTAAGATTGTTTGCACCCTTGCGCTTCATTGTTTATTTAAATCCTTGGAATTGGTTTCGCAAGGAGCATTTAACCCATGGCGCGGCACTTCGTAAGTCTTTGGAGGAGCTTGGGCCTATTTTCATTAAATTTGGCCAAGCACTCTCTACCCGGCCCGATATTTTACCTCCAGATATCGCCCTTGAACTCAGCAAACTACAGGATAAAGTACCTCCTTTTCCCAGCGAGCAAGCAATGGCCATTATTGAAAAAGCCTATGGCTTGTCCCCCTACGAAGTCTTTGCTGAATTTGATTCCATACCCTTGGCATCCGCTTCAATGGCACAAGTCCATGCAGCAACCTTAAAAACAGGTGAAGACGTAATTGTTAAAGTACTACGGCCTAATATGCGACGCATTATTGAGCAAGACTTAAGCATTATGCACACTATCGCCAAATGGGCGGATCGCTATTGGCCTGAAATGAGACGTTTAAAACCCAAGGAAATTGTAACAGAGTTTGAACATACCCTACTCGATGAACTTGATTTATTAAGAGAAGCTGCGAATGCAGCTCAATTAAGAAGAAACTTCGAGAATTCTCCGATTTTATACATTCCTGAAATATATTGGGATTATTCTCGTACCAATGTGATGGTGCTGGAGCGAATCCATGGCATCCCCGTATCAGATATTAATAGTTTACAGGCACATGGAATAGATATAAAAAAACTCGCTGAACGTGGCGTAGAAATTTTCTTTACCCAGGTATTCCGTGACTGTTTTTTTCATGCAGACATGCATCCAGGAAATATTTTTGTCTCCTACAAAAATCCCAAAGACCCCCAATATATTTGCATTGACTTTGGCATCATGGGCACCTTAAATGACAATGACAAGCGCTATTTAGCTGAAAATCTCCTCGCTTTTTTTAATCGCGACTACCGACGGGTGGCCGAACTGCATGTTGAATCAGGTTGGGTTGCTCGTACTACGCGTGTTGAAGAATTCGAAAGTGGGATTCGTACTGTTTGTGAACCTATTTTTGAACGACCTTTAAAAGACATTTCATTTGCACAAGTCGTGTTGCGCCTTTTTCAGGTTGCAAGGCGTTTCCATATGGAAGTACAACCCCAACTGGTTTTATTGCAAAAGACTTTATTGGCCGTAGAGGGCCTAGGGCGTCAACTCTATCCCGATTTAGATTTGTGGACCACGGCTAAGCCTTTTCTGGAAAAATGGGTAAGAGATCAAATAGGACCCAAAGCATTCTTCACCCAATTAAAGCATAATCTTCCCTTTTTCGCAGAACAATTACCGAATATGCCAAAACTGCTCTTTGATTTTCTAGAGCTTAAAAAAGAAGAATTAATAATAAATAAAGAGCGCGCCAACGCGCAGCCAGAAAATGAAAAGCCAGCAGTACAATGGAATAGCATAGCAATGGGTGCAGGACTTTCTTTCCTTTTAGTTAGCCTGCTCGACTATTTGCATCTTATCCACCACAAGCAGCTTGCTCCTCTTGCTTTAACTGGAGCCATTTTAACGGGTCTGTTTGTACTTATTAACCGCAACGCGAGGAACTAACATGGGATTAAGTGGCATCAGCCCTCTTTCTTTATTATTAATTCTAATCATTATTGTTGCCCTTTTTGGCACCTCTAAATTGAAAACCATAGGCACAGATCTTGGTGAAGCAATTCGCAATTTTCGCAAAGCGTTGAATGAAGAACAAACACAGGACTCCTCAAAAGAGGATAATAAATCCTCATGAGCAGTGGTGAACTTCTTGTCATTTTGATTGTTGCCCTCATTGTCTTTGGACCCAAAAAACTCCCGATGCTGGCAACCCATTTAGGCTTATTACTAAGAAAATTTAATCAGCTTAAAGCCCAAGCGGCCTCGTTGTGGCAAGAGCAACTTAATGCAGTTCAATTACAAGAAAATCAACGTAAGGCTAAAGAAGCAGATGAGCAATATAAAAAGGAACAATCGTCCTAAATTTAGGAAAAATAGTAAAGCAAGCCAGGTAACCTAACTGGCTTCGTATCTCTTAGCCGCCAAAAATTTGTGCTGAAAACGCTGATTGAAGTGCACGTCGATACGTCAAATGGGGCTTTGGTCAACACGAATGAAAGCATTCCTTCCTATCAGTTAAAATAAGAAGGAATGCTATAAATGTCCCTACAGTAAGTCTGAAATTAACGTTTTTTAAAACCAAAAATTCCAGTTCGAAATGCCCCTGTTTTACCTATTGCGGTTGTAGGAGCTACAGCCTTTGCCGGAGCGGTCAATGCGGCAGGAGCAGTCTTTCCTACAGCTGCTTTATGCAATACAGTGACTTTTCCACCAACAGCGGTACCTCCACCGCCAACAATCCCTCGGAATCCCACAAACCCGTAGCGCTGAACTGCTGCAGGATTAGCTACACCTGTTGTTTTTACTGTAGCTGGAGTACCGACTTTAGTTACCGGAGCCACAGTTGCTGCCTTCGTCGGACCTGTATTTATATTAGTAACTGGAGTAGCTGTCGTCCCTCCTGAACCGACATGAGTTACAGTGGATGAGGATCCGGTTGCAGAGCTGACGCCAGTCAGTCCGGTCGATGACGTTGCAGAACCTACGCTGGTCACCCCCGTCGATGAAGAGGTTGCAGAACCCACATTAGCTAGTCCAGTTGACGTACTTGTTGCAGCACCCACACCGGACACCCCAGTCGCTGCTGTTGCAGATCCGGCACTGCTAACTCTTGCTGGCGCTACAGCAGTAGCTGAAGCTGTTGTTGTTGCCAATGCAGAAGCCGCAGCTGTAGTTGCGGCATGAACAGAATAACTTGGCAAAATGAGCGCAAAAGAAAACACACTTCCAAAGCATGCTTTGAACAATTTAGAATACAACATGATGATTAATACCCCTGCAAAAAAATGAAAACATCAGGTAATTGTTGAAACAAATCACCTATAAAAAAGTATAGTCATGAGAAGCTAAATTTCCATGTAATTGTTTAAGATTTGCGCTATTTTTAGTATTTAAACTCAGACTCCGCCTGGGTGTTCTCCTTCGAGGTCAAAAACAGTGTTTGGGGATTGGGTTAACGAGACATCGATGCGCTAATCCGCTAAAAAAACATTCCCCCTTATCGATTCCAATAAGAGGGAATATGATGCGCGATTCCGATTGTCATCAAACTGGAATTAACGTTTTTTAAAGCCTAGAAAGCCCCCTCGCGTAGTCTTGTTTACAGCTGGGGCGGTAGCAGCTGGGGCGGCAGCAGCTGGAGCGCTTGTCTTCGCGGTGGAAACCCTACGTAGGGTAGTCAGATTGGTACTGCCTGCTCCTTTTCCCGTAACAATGGTATTAAATCCTGCCATCTTATAGCGTGCCATTGCAGCACTAGTCACTGCTGAAGAATTGGGACGGGATATGCTCGGGGCAACAGCGACTGCTTTTGCTTGCGCTGCTGTTGTGACATTAAGCGCATAGCAAGGCATAACCAGTGCGAATGAAAGAGTCGTTCCTAAACATGCTTTGGATAATTTTGAATACAACATGATGAACCTCTGCAACAAATGAAAACACTTTTGGTAAGTAACAAATTACCTAGTTAAAAGTATAGTGCCCAGTGGGTTATTTTCAAACTCTCAGTTCATATTTTACGCTATTTTTATCTTTTACTTCCTCCTTTAACTCAATGCTTTGAGATAAGTGCATTAGTTCTGGCAAAAATGAATATTTAGGATTTTAAGGATTTGCACATCTGTATAAATACTCGTTAGGATGCTTATAATAGATTGATGGATGCTATGGGTGATTGGTTGAACCAAACTTTCACCCGGGCTATAAATAATGAAATCTATCTCGTAACGACGAACTCATGAGCCTTCATAAAGATTTATCCAAAGACACTGCGCTTAAATTCATTATCCTTACGGGGATTGTTAGTCTTTTTGCTGATATGACTTATGAAGGATCACGCAGTATCACCGGACCCTACTTGGCACTATTAGGGGCGAATGCAGCTGTTGTTGGATTTGTCTCAGGCTTTGGGGAGTTATTAGGCTATGCGCTGCGCATGGTTTCAGGCTACCTTGCCGATCGCACGCACAAGTATTGGACCATTACCATTCTAGGTTATACCTTTAATTTATTGGCTGTTCCTTTGTTAGCACTCGCCGGTCAATGGTGGATTGCCGCTGTTCTCATTATTACAGAACGCATGGGTAAAGGGATTCGTACACCGGCTCGTGATGCCATGCTTGCCCATGCTGGACAACAAAAAGGACTGGGGTGGGCTTTTGGCTTACATGAAGCATTGGATCAAACTGGTGCGATGTTAGGTCCTTTGATTCTTGCCCTAGCTCTTTATTTAAAATTAGAATATCGGTACTGCTTTGCCTTACTTTTAATTCCCGCATTATGTGCCTTAAGTACTTTATGGCTCGCCCGATGGCTCTATCCACGTCCTCAAGATTTGGAGGTACATCACGATACACTTGAAGTAACGGGCATGAATAGGAACACCGTTTTTTGGTTGTACTTATCAGGAGCCGCGCTTATTGCGGCAGGTTATGCCGATTTTCCTTTAATCGCTTTTCACTTTCAGAAAACCGGGATTTTATCTCCGCTGTGGATTCCAATTTCTTATGCTATAGCAAAAGGCTTTAATATAGTAAGCGCCCCATTGCTGGGATCTCTTTATGATCGTTATGGTTTTATTATTCTGGTGCTTATTTCCTTTTTATCTTGTTTTTTTGCGCCTTTAGTTTTTTTTGGCAACTCCAGTCTGGCTTTATCAGGGGTTATTTTATGGAGTATTGGCGTATGTGCCCATGAATCGCTGATGCGTGCGATAGTTGCGGGCATAGTACCTAAAGAAAAACGGGGTTCTGCTTATGGAGTATTCAATACTGGCTTTGGTGTGTTTTGGTTTTTAGGCAGCGTGATCATGGGCGTACTTTACGATATGTCCATTTCTGCACTGGTTATCTTCTCTATTGCAGTCCAATTGTTGGCATTTCCTTTTTTAGGGATTGTGATGGTCAATCTGAAAAAATAAGCCACCCTATGTTTGTGCAGCCAATTTTTTTAAAGGTTCTCCTGATAAACGAAACTGCAGTAAATCCGTCCGCGGTTTTGCTCCTATAAACTCAAAGAATTCAATGCCTCTTTTATTCCAAGTAACGGTATGTCCCTCCAACCGGCAACATTCTTTCTCAATTGCCAATCGAGCAAGATGCGACAACAACAATGTACCCAAGCCATAGCTCCGATAGAGTTCATCCACAAACAGATCATCGATATAAAGTATAGGTGCGCCTGCCGAGGCCGAGTAGGTGAAAAAATATAACGCATACCCCGCAGGTTTTTTCTTATATTCAGCCAATAAGACATAAAAATACCTATTTCGTCCAAAACCATGCGACGCAATTTTCTCTAAAGTCAACTGCACTTCTTCTGGTTTTTTTCGCTCATGTTCAGCCAATTTTTTTACTAAAGTCAGGATTTCTTCTTGATCTTTTTTCTTAGCAATTCGAAAAGTAAATTCCATGTCCTACCCCTCCACAACCCAAAATCTTAACCAAAACGATTTACTGGTTGATGACAATAAGGTGCTTTATGATGTTTGGCATAATAATCCTGATGGTATTCTTCTGCCGGCCAAAATGTTTGTACTGGAAAAAGACGAGTAGCTACTTGAAAACCTCTTTTTTGCAGCATTTGCATTAAAGTTTCTGCTTCTTCCAATTGTTCTTGAGTGTAATAGAATACGGCGCTTTGATATTGCTGACCTATATCAGGACCTTGCCCTGTTTTTTGCGTGGGATCATGTATTTCAAAAAAAACGTTTTAAAACCTGATGGTAGTCGGTTTTATCTTTATCGTAGATAACCCGTACGGCTTCATAATGTCCTGTATTGCCTTGGCACACTTGCTCATAGCTCGGTTCTGAAGTAACCCCACCTGTATAGCCCACCTCAACACGAAGAACCCCGGGTATTTGCTTTAAAAAATGATCAACCCCCCAAAAACACCCACCAGCCATGATGGCTTCTTCAGTATCCAATACCTGGCTGTCTGCCACAAAATCAATGGAAGCTGAATTAACACAATGACGCAAATTCTTCTGGGTAAAATATTCTCCAGTAAAAACATGTCCTAAATGGGCATCACAGCGTGAGCAGAGTATTTCCATACGTCTGCCATCGCGATCAGGAATCTGTTGTACCGCATGAACAATATTATCGTCAAAACTTGGCCAACCACAGCCAGAGCTGAATTGGCTTGACCCACGAAATAAGGCCAAACCACAGCGTCTGCACAAATAGGTACCGCTTGTCATTACAAAATTGTAAGAACCCGTATGCGGATATTCTGTGGCTTTATCACAAATTACCCTTTTTGCTAAAGGAGTTAAGCTGGCTGTTTTATCTAAATAAGTGTCCATAGACTTTACCTTTGTTGCCCTTGGCAAATTTTATCTGCTAAATAACCCACGGCCCCTGCATAATAGATAGAATTATTATAATGCAAAATCATCTTATAATTGGGGAAGGTTAAGAAGGTTGGGCCACCCAATGGCTGAACGATACTGCCTTGCAAATTTTGATAGGGCAAGGGTTTTCCATCTTCTGTACGCACCCCCATCGCATTCCATTCACTCACTGGTTTCACAATGGTTTTACCTTCTAGGGCCATATCAAATTTACGCGGCAACTTGACTTGGACTGCCCATGGCTCCCCCGTTTGCCATCCATTTTGTTTCATGTAATTTGCAATGGACGCAAAGACATCGGGTTTGCTCCTCCAAATATCTTTTCGACCATCTCCATCATAATCAACAGCGTATTTAACCCAACTCGAGGGTAAAAATTGCGGCTGTCCTGAGGCTCCAGCCCATTCCCCTTTGAAATCAGCCAAGCTGACATGGCCCTCATTCAAAATACGTAAAGCAATAAATAACTCTTTACGGAAAAAATCTTTTCTGTTGGAGTCATAGGCAAGGGTCGCCAAGGCTTTCACTACAGGAAAATTCCCCATATAAGTACCATAGCTGGTTTCCATCCCCCAAAAAGACACGATAAAGCATGGATTTACCCCATATTGCTTCGCTACTGCCTCCAATACAGACTGGTTTCTTTTATATTCCTTACGTCCTATCGCAATTCGATACGCATCGACCCGAGTATTGCGATACTTAATAAAAGTAAGTCGATGTTCTGGCTGCGAACGCAAAAGTCCTTTAATTTGATGGCTTGGCTCGTGGATTCCTGCAAAAGCTTCATCAAACGTCTCTGGCGAAACCCCTTGTTGCAATGCTTCCGCTCTGACACCAGCAACCCAATCCTTCCAATTCTGTTGTGCAAAGGCAACATGATGTACTAGAACACAGGCGATAATCGCAAGTCCCCACTTTTTCATAGCCCTTCCCCCTGATTCTTTTTGATTATCTGACTGCCATCTTAATATTTAAGATAGACCATATCTCTTAAAACCGTAGCCTGTTTTCTTATTTACAGCCTAGTAAAGCGCTGCGGAACCGCCTGTCACCCACCAAAATTCCAGTACGCTTCACTCAGACCTCATAGCACTCTGGCTGGCAAAGACAAGCGATTATAACGTGAGTATTACAATGCTTCCATAAATGCCGTTATATCGTCTTTCTCAGTTTGAGTTAACTGTAACTGCAAGATTAAGTTAAACGACTCAACCGTATCGGCCAGAGTTAACAAACGCCATCATGCAAGTAACGTGGAGAATCAGCAAATGAAAAAGAAAAAAAGCTGGATGTTAAGACCATCACAGCCAAAGATTTTTTTAACATATGCAAGTCCATTTAACGATAAAAATGATTTTTCATCATAAGGTACTTATAAATTCCATGCAATAGAAAGGTAATTGAACTTTAATATCTTGCCTGGTGCAGGGCAGCGGAACCTGCAGCGCTTTTACCGTCATCCCGAGTGCAGGGCGCTTATTGTTGTAGCACAATGTATTGGGATATTCCTCATGCACTTGAGATGACGAAAGTTCTGCTGCCCTGAGCCCAGGTTACAACTCAATCCGATTACTCACTCCGGAGAGAAACTACGGGCTCTAATTTTGCAGCACGTCGTGCGGGATAAAAACCAAAGAAAATACCAGTGGCTGCCGAGACCAAAAAACCCGCTAGAGGAGGGAGAAGATAGATTGAAAAATTCCAATCACTAAAATAGGCCAAAATACGTGTAAAAATTAAACCTAAAATCACTCCAAGAATCCCTCCCAGCAAAGAAAGCATCACTGATTCCACTAGAAATAATGCCTGAATCTCGCTATTTTTAGCACCAACTGCTTTACGAATACCAATTTCTTTTTTACGCTCACTGACTGAAACCAGCATAACATTCATCACCCCAATTCCACCCACTAAAAGTGAAATTCCACCAATTACCGCAAGCAATAAAGTAAAAATATGTCCTTGATTTTCCATACTGGCAATAATTTGTTTGGCACTACGTGAAAAAACACTTAGTTTCGGAGCGATGGAACCAATAATTTGTTTTATTTCTTCAATCACCTCATCGATAGGGCTATCCGGTTTCAACTCCAGAACCACATTATTCACTTTCGCATCTTTACTCACCAGACTAATTCCAGCCAATGGAATGATAGCGGCCTGATTGATGTCTTCATTAAAAAATCCATTTTCTTTCCAAGGCTCAGCCACGCCGATGATTGTGTATAAAGATTGTCCGATGCGTAATTGTTTGCCAATGGGATCATCAAAACTAATTTCTTGGATTTGTCGCGCTAAACCTGCACCAATAACACAGTAATGTTCATAGGACTCAACAAAAGAAACAAAATGACCGGCAGCTAATTTGATGTGCACGATTTTTGCCAAATGCTCATTCGCGCCAATAACAGCTCCTTGCATTTGTTTACCTTGAAAACTCAAGGGTTGATATGCCGTACTGTAGGGTGCCATATCGACAATGTAAGGTATTCGCTCCGGCAATTGTTCCCATTGAGCTACAGAGACAGATTCCATGCTCCCAGATTTTTCAGTCGTTTTAGGATAAACAGCTACTGCCAATAAATCGGTACCTAATGCCTTGAATTGAGCTA
This sequence comes from Legionella cherrii, assembly GCF_900635815.1. NCBI lineage: Bacteria > Pseudomonadati > Pseudomonadota > Gammaproteobacteria > Legionellales > Legionellaceae > Legionella > Legionella cherrii. Next base: position 861,192 of record NZ_LR134173.1, on the reverse strand, counting down.
ACGCTTTTTCGGTAGCAAGTTGGCCACAACTAATTAAAGCAACCACCGCAGCAGTACCCACTAAAATGCCTAAAACTGCTAAAAAAGAGCGTAACTTAGCGGCAGTCAAATTCACCAAAGCTTGCTGACAATGTCCTGCAAAATTCATGATGCAGTCTCCGTCATCACGAAACCATCCACAAGTGTGATTTTTCGCTGACATAAAGCGGCAATCTGCTCATCATGGGTGATCATAATGATACTACGTCCCTGAGCATGCAAACTTAAAAATAAATTCATTACTTCATTACCCGTACGTGAATCAAGAGCACCTGTCGGTTCATCTGCCAAAATCACTTGTGGCTCGGTTACCAAAGCACGCGCAATGGCAACGCGTTGCTGTTGTCCACCGGATAATTGCGTAGGTCGGTGCTGTGCATACTGCTGCATACCTACCCGCTCAAGAGCCACAAGCACTCTTTCCTTAATTTCAGCAGCACCAACACCTCGATAAATTAACGGCAATGCCACATTTTGCAAGGCACTAAATCTTGGTAATAAATTGAATTGTTGGAATACAAAACCAATGTTTTGATTTCTTAACTCAGCTAACTCATCATCGGTTAAAGCGGCAACATTACGATTTTTTAATAAATAGGTTCCCGCATCTGCCTTATCCAGAAGTCCCATAATATTCATTAAAGTCGATTTACCAGAACCGGAAGCACCTACAATCGCCAATAAATCTCCTTCATTTACGGTCAGCGATACTTCTTTTAAAATCGTGGTGCTGATTCCTTCAAGATGATAAGTTTTAACAATATTAGAGAGCTTCATTAACGGTTGTTGATTTTTTTTAATCGTGCTGGGATCTAGCGGTTTTAATGCCGGAGTCAATTGCTTCAGAACGCGCCCCTCTTCAAAGACATTGCTTTTATCGCAATTTATAACGAGATCATTCATAAACCACCACTTCGCCGGCCTTTAAACCGCTCTCAACAACCACTAAATCCGCCTGTGCGGCACCGGTCGTAATCACGCGCTTTTCCGTAACATTGGGCTTAGTTTGCACGTGCACCACACTTTGGCCTTTCTCCCGCTTTATTGCAGCAATCGGTACTAGAAGTTGTTTCCCATTATCAACACTAATTTCTATGGATGCGCTCATGCCCACTTTGATCCAACGTTGCTGCTCAGCAGTCAGGTTTCTCACTTCAACTACTGCAGTAAAAAAAGGTAAGCCATTGTTCGTGGATGCCTGCGCATTGACTACCACTAATTGCCCTTTTAATTGATATTTACCGAATGCAACCCCACTTACTGTCGCGTCCATGCCTGTTTGAATTTGCGTGATATCAATTTCAGGGACATCAATTTCAATACGGATCCCCGATAAATCACCAATTAAACCAATAACTTGACCTGACTTTACGGTAGAGCCTACAGTAACGCGTGCACTTTTATCCTCACCGGCTTTCGGTGGGTACAGGAGTATTCCATCACCAGACGCTTTTAAACGAATCAGATTGTGATTCGCCGCCAAAATGGTTTTTATCTTATCGAAATCAGCCAAACTTAAAGCAGATAAATTTTTTGGACTGTTTTCATCTAATTTTTCCAACATTTCAGTCAGCTTTCGTGTGGATTGCATTAAAGTAACCCGGCCGGTATCTACATTTGATTTTTCACTCATGTAATTATTTTTGGATAATAGACCTGAATTCCATAAGTCCTGAGTCCCAACAAATTTAGCCTTTGCTATGGTATAACTGTCTTTGGCTTTTAAATATTCCGTTAAGGTCTCGTTAAATTGTCTTTGTAACTCAGTTGAGTTAAGCGTTAAAATCATATCGCCTTTTTTAACCAATTGCCCATAATGAAAATTCATGGTTTCAACCACGGCTTCGATTGGACTGGCAATGGTATTTTCATGCAACGGTTGCACCGTTCCCGTAAAATGTAGGGTCTTATGCAGGGTTTGTTCTTCGACTTTATAGCGGTGTAATGCAACCGTTTTTTTCTTTTCGTGATGACCACATGCGGATAGAAGAAGCCCACTCAATAATAAAATGATAAATTTTGATTTGTATAACCTATTCATCCACCATACCTTAATTTAATGTGCCAATGCTCCAACGTTGTTCCCAAAGTCCTTTGCAGATTTGATATCTGATTGAGATAGGCCATCTTTGCATTGATTAATCCAGACTGTGCTTGAATCAGCTGATTCTGTGTGTTGTTCACATCCAATGCACTCGATATCCCCGCTTGCTGTTTTTTCTTCTCCAGGGCATAAGACTGCTCTGCCAATTTCACTTGTTTGAGTGCTAATTGATAACGTTTTGCCAAACTTCTTATATTGTTAATGGTATTGGTTATATTCGTTATTAATGCTCGTTTAGTAGCCAGTAAATTTAAGCGGTCTTTTTCCAAACGTACTTTAGCGTTTATCAGTTGGCTGCGACGACCGATATCATGTAAAGGAACAGTTAGGGTCAAACGCGCTGCTTGCGTGATGTTGTTTCCATTGTAAATACCATTCAATCCACCATTAACGCCAGTGACATCATTCACCACCCCACTTTGCACGTTTCCTGACACATCCAATTGCCATAATTGTTGATTTTTTAGCCACCTTATAGGCTCGCTCATCGGCTCGCAATGTCATTTTTTGTGCTAAATAAACGGTATTATGATTCAATGCCTGATCAATGGATTGCTGTAAATTGGGAACTGCGAGTTTATCTAATGCAACATCACTGGGAACTGAGATATGCATTTCTGGATCAAGACCTATAGTCTGCAAAAGATCCTGTGATGCGGTTTGAAAATCATTTTCAGCCTGTTCTACCATTAAACTTAAGGATTCGATTTGGTAGGATTGCTGAATATTGCCTGTTGGTTCTAATTGACCCGCCTTGATTTTTTTTTCATTAATCTCATAAGATTTTTTTGCTTCTTTTAACTGCAATCGTTGATTCTGCAAATTATTACCACTCAAAATGAGCATTCGATAAGCCATAATGACTTGTGTGACTTGATCGGCAACTGACTGTTGTAAGTTTAATTTGTTTAACCACTCATTGTCCTCGGCATCTAAAAGCGCTGCTTCATTTACAGACTTCCCAAAACCACGCAATAAAGGCTGGGTTAAAGAAAAATTCAATACCGGATTGTAATTGTTATTTTCATTGACGTTATTATTTATCGATAAATTGGCTTCTGTGCCGAGTTTCGTTTTCAAATTGAACTCGGGACTGGCTAATAGCGTATGGGTCGTATCCGTACCCACACCATTGAACCTGCTTTTTTGCAGTACTCCAGAAGCACCTAAAGCATATTGCAGTTCAAACTGATTGTGCGCTAAACGTAATTGATAGCGTTGTACGATACGGTCTAGCTCGGCATTTTGAATGTTGGGATTGTAGCGTAAGGCCAATAAAATCGCCTCTCTTAGACTCAGCTGATGAACTTTTTTATTACGGGCTGCCGGTGAGGTGGGTAACTCTATCCAGTTGTGTAACATAAATTCAGGATTTTTGATTGCTGTTTGCAATCGTTGCTCTGCTTGTTTTACTTGTAAATCGTCACTTACCGGAATTGACCAAGCATTAAATCCGAACAGGGAGCAGATTACAAAAGATATAACGGCCACCCATCGCTTAGGTACCGCCCCCATTGCCATTAAGTTAACGAATTTTCCTTCGCCCCACGGGGAGAGGGTACCCATTAAGGCGGATGAGGGTATTGATTTTGACCAGTGAACCCTCTCGCCTACCCCCCTCCCACGAGCGAGAGAGAAAATTCTTAACTTGATGGCAATCAAGGCTGAAGAGAAGAAGCTCAACTTGTTTCGTAACATCATTTATTATTCCAGACTGCGAATCGTTGCATATCCTGCAAACGTAATGCAGTTAATTGGCCACCCCAAAGACATCCGGTATCTATTGCATGAATTTTGGGATTAGGACATTTCCCCATTAAAGCAGCCCAATGTCCAAAAACAATATCTACATCAATTTCTTTACGACACGGTACCTCATACCAAGGATAAAGATTTGCGGGTGCTTGAGCAATAGTTCCTTTATAACTCAGCTCGAGCCGTCCTTGTGCATCGCAAAACCGCATGCGCGTATAATAATTAGTAATCACCCGCAGTCTATCGGTCCCCTTGAGCTCATCTGACCAGATATCGGGCTGGTTTCCATATAAATTCGATAAAAATTCGCGATAATGTTCACCTGCCAGGACTTCTTCGAGCTCCCGGGCAAGCTGCATTGCCTGTGGCAAGTCCCACAAGGGACAAATTCCCGCATGACACATAACCACTTCAAGTTCTGGCGAATAATACAAAATGGATTGTTTTCTTAACCAATGGCCTAGGCTTTCACCATCAGCAGCATGCATTACTTCCTGTAAGGTATCATCGTGTCCTTTCCATGGCCTACCCCCAAAGAGGGAGGCTAACAAATGTAAATCATGATTGCCAAGGGTCACGCGGGGCGTAACAGGTAAAGAGCTGACAAAACGTAAAACCGCCAAAGATTCAGGGCCTCGATTTACCAAATCACCAACAAACCACAGCCGATCCGTTTTGTCATCAAAATCAATGAGCTCCAATAACCGTTGCAATGGTTCATAACAACCCTGCACATCCCCAATTGCATAATCAGACACCGTTTTTTGCTCCCGGCTTAAGGCCATGTCCTTCATATTCAAAGGCTTGCCATTTTCCTGCCGCGTCTAATTTTTGCAATGAATGAGTCAAACCAGTGCTTTGTTGCTGAGTAAACTGACTACTAAATTGTGCTTTATGAATCAATTCTGTTGCAGACATAGATTCAACTTTTCCTGTACTCATTTGCACAACCTTGACGGATTCCGGTAAAGCGAGAGCATACTTAGAAAATACAACTCCAGTTTCCATTTGATTTTTTGTTTCAAATCGGCTGAGAACCCCACCATCAGCAGCAAGATTATGTAAGCCTAAAGATAAAAATCCATTTTGAACCGCTTGCCAATTTTTATATTCAGGATGTTCACGAACGAATAGTTGAAACATTTCTGCACACATCAACATCCCCCCGGGGACCATAAATAACGGGGCTTTGTTAACCATAATTCGGCCTTCACCTAAGGCTTTTATCATCCATTGGATAAACTCCATACCTACGGTCTGTTCTTTTTCTAATAAGGTTTCGGGTTGTCCGCCAGAGAAAGTACCTGCACGGTAACGACCACCACTATGAGCAGCAGTACCTCTCACCATAAATTCAAGTAAATAACGCTGGATAGCAATCGCTTCGGCTCGAATTAAGATGGCGCCTAACGTACCGGCAGAACGTTCATCTTCATTTAATAAGGCAAGCCACACTGCAAGAACCTCGGGATTAGACGCTAACCAGGCAAATCCACTCGCAGGCATTAAGGTTCTTGCCAACAATAAATTGAGACGACGTCGAAATTCAATTTCGGGCTCTTTTTCAAATTCGTAAAAGTAATAAACCCCAGTACTGGTCATATTTTCAAGCAGCGGGTTCCATTCTTTTAAAAATTGTCCATTGGCATCATAAAAACTCACACGATAATCAACGAATAACTTGCCTATCCCTTGCAGCATTGCTGCTGAAAACAGTGCATATTGCCAAAGTTTTTGTTCTTCGGAGAGTAGATCAGGCTGATCCTGTACCATGAACTCCTGAAAGAGGCTCAATGCCGCTTCAGTACGATTCAGCGCATGATCCACAAGCCCACCTTGCTGTGAATAATAACTATTTGTCGTTTCTGGTAAATTTTGACAATAGTGAACGAGGTTATTAATCAGGATGCCGCATAAACTGTCATATCGCGCGGTCTCCAGACCCGATAACATTCTCATTCTCTTAAGTAGTGTCTGCCGCTTATCTTCTGACAAAATAAGGTTTGCATTAACAATGCGTGTTAAATCTTTTAAAGATTTACCTTGTGAGGACAAGGAACCTTTACGCTGACGTTGACGATGAAACAAGGCCATCTCCATAATAATTTAGTAACTCCAAGATTGAAAAATTATGTCCATGATGATTAATTTTACACTAATTGGAAATAAATTTCGCTAGTTGAACATATTCAGGAATAGAAATCTGTTCTGGTCTTTTATTTCCATCAATTCCCAAAGTACTCAATTGCTCAACCGTTATTATTCCCTTTAAATTGTTATTCAGTGTTTTTCGGCGCATAGCAAAAGCACTCGCCACCAATCGCTCCAGCTGCGCCACAGAAACTATTTCAAAGGGTGAAACACGATGGGGTATAAGGCGGACCACCGCTGAATCTACTTTGGGTTGTGGATCAAATGCTTCTGGGGGTACATCAAACAAATGCTCCACAGCACAATGATACTGCAACATCACCGTTAACCGGCCATAGGCTTTAGTGCCCGGTTGTGCTGCCATACGCTCTACAACTTCCTTTTGCAGCATAAAATGCATATCTTCTATGTATGAAGCAAATCGTAACAAATGAAGTAGCAATGGAGTGGAAATATTATAGGGTAAATTACCTACCACACGTAATTGAGAGCCAAATTGGCTGTAATCCAGGGTTAACGCATCTGCAGCAACCAAATGTAATTTCCCCTGCGCGATAGGGCGCTCTGCCAGATATTTTTGTAAATCGGTATCGATTTCGACAGCGGTTAAATAATTTAAACGGCGCAGCAATGGCTCAGTTAACGCACCCAAGCCTGGACCAATTTCCAGCATATTATCTTCCGCTTGCGGATTGATTGCGCGTATAATGTCATCAATAATGTGCCGGTTTTGTAGAAAATTCTGGCCAAACCGCTTACGTGGGCTATGCCTCACCTTAGTTCACCCCATAAATAAAAAACCAATTATAACGTGCATCCTCAATAAAAAGTAGCCTAAACAAAACGAAGTAGAATGCGGGTTTTCCATGACCAACACTCAATCGGCTTTAAAATCCAAGCATGAAATTTAGATTCCCAAGTTAACTCAAAAAAGCCGTCCAAAATGAGCCTTTTGGGGGTACTTGGGTATAGCATAAACTTCACAATTTGGTGTAAAATTCGCCCACTATGAACAAGGCTGGGATCTTTATGGCTTATAGAAAAATGTTAAAATCCAAAATTCATCGTGCTTGTGTCACTGAAGCCGATTTGGACTATGAAGGAAGCATTACTATTTCTCCAGAGCTTCTTAAAGCGGCAAATATATTGCCTTATGAAGCAGTTAATGTATGGAATATCACTGCAGGTACTCGATTTGAGACTTATGCGATTACCGGCAAACCAGGCTCTACTGAAATTTGCGTTAATGGAGCAGCAGCACATCTAGTCACTCCTGGGGATTTAATCATTATTGCCTCTTTTACCCAAGTTTTGGAAGAAGACTGTGCAAACCTGGTTCCAACTGTAGTTTTTGTTGATCAATTTAATCGTTTAAGAGAAATAAGACCTGAAAAAATTGGAATGAAAAGCAAAGAACTTGCGGAAGTTTAAAACTGCCATTTTTTCATGGGAGGAAATGTTCCCTTCTCCCGTCATCTCGAGCAGCGCAAGGGATCTCCTCATTGAAATACGCTGCTACAGCATTGAGCTCCCTTGTTGCACTCGGGATGACGGAACATAGGAAGGACGTGCCCGGAGGATGGATGAGGGTACTGATTGTGATCAATGAACCCGCACCCTGGCCCTATTCCACCCTAGGAGGAGGGGATTCCTTTTACCTTAATGAGAGTGATAAGGTAATGATTCTAACCTATGCATAAACAATACTCATGCTCAATCATCTTTTAGAACTGCGCCGTCGTGGATTACAGACCCTGATTTGGTTTGGCGGATTATTTTTTATTTTCTTTTTTTGGGCGAATGATTTATTCCAGGCGCTTGTTAGCCCGCTACTGCACTCACTTTCTGCTCAGGAAGGCTTAATTGCTACCCAAGTAACCTCTCCAGTATTTACGCCACTTAAATTGGCTGCGGATGCGGCACTATTACTAAGTGCTCCAATTGCTTTATTTCAATTTTGGCGGTTTATCAGTCCCGGCCTGTATCCAAGAGAACAAACTACGCTGCGCATCGCCTTAAGCTTCAGCCTCTTACTGTTTCTTGCTGGAGTTTTATTTTGTTTTTATCTGGTCCTGCCATTTATGTTCCATTTTTTTGCCCATGCACTGCCGAAAGGGGTGCGTTACATGCCCGATATGAGTTATGCATTGGATTTTATTACTCGAATGCTCATGACCTTTGGATTTTGCTTTCAAGTGCCGTTAATTTGTTTTGTCTTAGTGCGTTTAAACATCATTGAGGTTGTGACGCTAAAAAAAATCAGACCCTATGTCATTGTTGGCGCTTTTATTGTAGGGATGTTACTGACTCCCCCCGATGTGTTTTCCCAAATCATGCTCGCGGTTCCGCTTTGTCTGCTCTACGAAACCGGGATTATTCTGGCCATTTATTTCATTTAAGCTGTTTTGCATTTATTTTAAACAAAAATAATGCTCACTTAATGACCATTCAATGATTTTGTTTTATAATCAGTGCCCATATTTTGATCATTTAGATGTGAGCGTAAAATGATAGAGAAACATGAATTAGTCGGACAGTATGAAGAGAAACAAAAGCAAATCGTTGCACAAAGAGAAGAAATTGCCCGGTTGCAAAAGAGAAAGTTAGAAATTGAACTACGGATTGAAAAATATAATACAGATAATAAAACTATCATAACAAAAACGGTCCCTGAGACTTTAGAACTCATACACTTACAGGCAAGCGCTTCAGAGCATCTCGATACCCTAAATAACGAAGATGTTTTAAAACATCTTCAGGGACAATTTGATATTATCGAGAAGGCCAAAACGAATTATCAAGAAATAGCACATCCCGATAAGACAGAGAAATTATTAAATTTTTTGCAAGCCGTGCAAAATCACCTTAATTTAGGTTTTAACGCTTATGATCCTAACGAACTTGCAAGACTTGCCAATGAATCAGGTCTTCCTAGCCGTAAAAACCCTGCAAATACCGGTTTTAAACTGATGCTGGAAATTTTAGGAGAGGATCCATCGCATTATTTTTTAACTTGGAAAAGTACCGATTATAAAAAATTATCCACTATTGTTCCCAAAAAAATTGCAACACAAGAATTTGCTTGCAACGAAGATGAACATTATTTAGGCTCACTCTCAAATACTTCAAAAACATTGGAACAACTCAAAAGCAAATTAACTTCCAACTTTGAAGAGCGCGATAAATTAGCCGCTGAAGTCAATGAGCTGTCGTTGCGAATCACACAAATAGACGCCGTTACCATTAGGGAACTCGAAGAGCAAGCAACAGCACTTGATCAGAAAATTAAAGAGATAGAGCAAAAGGAAGAGCAGGACAGACAACGAGCCCGAGAGCAACAACAGGAACTAGAACGACAACAACGACTGCAGCAAGAAGAGTTAGTCCGCCAAGAAGAGTTAAAACAACCACGTGTGATTCTTGCCAATGAATTTAAAAAAATGCTTGAAAACTATAAACAGGAGCGTAACCAGAATAAGTATTATCGTGCTAAAGATTATTTTGACGCAACTGATAAGGAGTTTCGCGAACAATTCATAGACGAGTTAGTTAACGAAAATACTGGGTTATTCAAAACCTACGTGGACTCCGGAAACAGTGACGCGTTGCTGAAGAAAATTATGACTCAAATTGATGAATTTCCTGGAGTCAAATTGCAAGCGACGCTGAGTCGAATTGCAGTGAAGCTCATGGATGCAGATGCGAGACCTGAAGCAGTAGAGAACCTTTCTACCCAAGTACGCCAAGCGCTTTCCGCTTTGAAAAAGAAAAAAGGTAAAGAGGAACAATATGCCCTAAAAATGCATGATTTATATGGAAAAATTACAGATATAGAGCGTTATGCAAGAACCTTGTCCGAGCCTCAAAAGGGAATAATAACAAAACTTGCTGCGGATCTTACAAAAGATGTCGATCAATTCGTTTATCAAAATAAAGCGGGGCTTCCCAGTAAAGATGCCTACCAACAATTTGAAATGAAAGTTAAGGCACGATTACACAGCCAAGATGATGTGATGAGTGGACACACACCATGGTATGTAATCCTCGGCAATTTCTTATTAAGCGTGGCTACATTAGGCAAGTTGGTTTGTTCAAAAGCTCTGACTGGAAGAGCAACGCCCTTCTTTGACAAAACGGCAGCTCAAAAAGAAATTGAAGCTCCGGTGGATGAAGCCTTGGAAGACATCCGAACGCTATTCGAGATTTAATAATAATTAGAGTAATCTGCCAGCTTAAATATCATCCCCGCGCAAGGCGGGGATCCAATTTTTACGCAACAAAAAACCCTTTCAGAAAGGGATGCACCCCTCCTCAGAATGAAAACCCAAGTAGAGTACACCGACATCCATTCCCTGAAAACTAGGGCTACTATAATAGTAATAAGTTTTTTAAATTTGTATTATTCAGCCTAATGTTGTTATTACGATAAAATGAATATGTCTAATGAATTAAGATTGACACAACACCTACACGCCCAGGCATTATTACGTCAAAATGCCGCTTCTCGCTTTCAAAAAATAAATCAACAATATGATAAAACTGATCCCAGATTAAAAGAAGAATTAAAAAATATAGTCCTTAAAAAACTCAGTGAAACAAAAAAATTAGCCCTCATACTAGTCGACATTCAAAATGACTTCGTGCTAGAAGACTTTGCCTTATATGCCCCGGGTGGCGAACATACTTTGTTTCGTAATATGGCATTACTTGATGCGGTTAGTGAACTCATTATCGATTATCCCAGGCTTGGGCATCATCTTGAGATTATTACCACTCAAGATGCACATGTGTTCCAACGGACTCTAGACAACATCGATGCTCAAATCATGCTGCAAAGTTATGGGATAGTGCATACGCAAAAAACACTAAAGATTGAACACAATGAATTGCTGCCATTTAATCCGCATAAGGGTCAATATGGACTCCATTGCCTTAATGGCACCATCGGTGCAGCGATTTCTCAGCCCATAGAGGAACGACTAAAAAATCTGAAAGAAAATATCCCGATTTATCGCTTTGCTAAAATCAATTTTTCCGCTCCTGAGGCAGGAATGAAACTTAAGGAAAAAATTGAATTAAGTGATCCTCAATTTTTAAATACAGGGAACCCCATTTATGATGAGAGTGCTCTGTCATTTCTGCAGTTTTTTCACAATCAAGCCTACAGCGAGCTCATGCTTACTGGCATATGCGGAAATATTTGTGTACAACAAGCTGCTGAAGGCTTGGCAGCGGCTGGAGAAAAAGTATGCATCCTGGATCCCTGCGTTCACTATCTGATTATTCCAGGCATCAACTCATATGATGAAGTGTGGACAGCGGTTCAGCACGCGTATGCAGAACAAGGCATACTGACTATTGAATTGCCTCATTTTCGCTCGAATCCAGAGTGATAACCATTAGAAAATGAAGCAAATAAGAACAAATTAAGACCCAAACAAACAATTTGCCGACATAAAACCAGAAGCCCAACAATTTGCTTTTTGATTCATCAGCCATCAATTTTGAGTCATTATTTTTTCTTTGTCTTTTCTTTACCCTTCAAGCTTATTTCATTTCGTCCGATATATTATTCAAAATGCACAACAAAGAGGCTTAGATGGACAAAATTGCACAATTCAATATTGGAGATTTAGTCATTCATAAACACAGCCGCTACAGAGCGATTGTTGTCGATGTAGACCCCTTATTTCAGGCTTCGGGTCGTTATAATCCACAAGCACATAAACGCGAATTTGCTACGCGCAATCCGTGGTATCGCTTGTTGGTTGATGACAGCAGCCAAATCACTTATGTGGAGGAATGCATGTTGATCGCAGATACCAGCCGAGTGCCTATTAACAATCCGCATATTGGATTTTATTTAAAAGAAAATGGAGGACATTACAGTAATGCACATCCCCCACATTAGATGGTCTTTGCAGCCCTGATTAGCGCAGCGTAATCGGGAAGATCTGGCTCAATTCCCCGGGTCAGGGCTTGCGCCTGACCCAGGCTACTTTTTATGTATTTCTTAAAATTAAAACTAACAGCGCAATAAAACCAATCAATACAAGCGCCAAAACCCCCATAGTAAAAAAACTTTTATTTAAATTTTCTTTGCTAAATTGTTCAGGGCTTCCTTTTATCGCGCGGTATAGAATAAAAATAATCAATCCGGCACCAATAAGACCTAGGATTTGGTATAAAGTCTCCATAAAATGCTTCCTTATTTTGCTTCAAAACTAAATGCATCTGAGAATAAATGAGCAGGTGCAACCCCACTATTGACCAATGCATCACGTGTACTGTACACCATATCAAAAGGTCCGCTAATCACTATTTGCCATTCACCAAGATCTTGTGGATGCTTGGCCAGTACCAAGGAGGCTAGCGGCACGCCGTTATCTTCTGATACCGAAGAAAAATAGTTAAAGCGACTCACATGAGCTTGCCAAGCCATTACTTTTTCATCCATATATAAATCATTTTGCAAACGAGCGCCCCAAAATAACTCAAAAGGCCGAGTATCTGAAGTCGATAATAACTGCTCGATCATCGCTTTTACTGGCGCAAATCCAGTTCCACCCGCGATAAATACTATAGGACGGTTTGGATACAAATGCTCAATGGAACAGGTACCAAAAGGCAAACGAAGAGTCACCGCCCCCGATTCTTTGATATGGGCAAATAACCGCTGATTGTAGGGATTATCCAAGCTATGTCGAATATGCAGTTCATATTTATGCGATCCTAATGGCGCATTAGCAATAGAATAGCTAAAAGCTTCTTCGTTAAAAATAATTTGTAAATATTGTCCCGCTTGATAATCTACGTAAGTCTCTGGAGTCAAAACCAAGCGCATAATACTGTCTGTCAACGGTGAAATATCGTCTACAAGAGCTTTAACTGTTTTTTCCTTCATTTGTCCAACCCCAAAGACGACCAGTAGCCATTGACCTTTTTTATAATCTCTTCATCCATCACAATGGGCACCCCCCATTCTCTTTGAGTTTCTCCAGGCCATTTACTTGTTGCATCCATGCCAATTTTTGAGCCTAAACCTGAAACGGGTGAAGCAAAATCGAGATAATCAATGGGGGTATTTTCCATCATTACGGTATCTCGTGCAGGATCCATGCGGGTCGTCATCGCCCAAATCACATCCTGCCAATTACGCGCATCAATATCATCATCACAAACGATTACAAATTTGGTATACATAAATTGTCTTAAGAATGACCATACCGCCATCATAATTCGCTTCGCATGCCCAGGATATTGCTTCTTGATGGTCACCACGGCTAAACGATAGGAACATCCTTCAGGCGGCAAATAGAAATCAACAATCTCTGGAAACTGTTTCTGTAACAAGGGAATAAATACTTCATTTAATGCAACACCTAAAATGGCGGGCTCATCAGGTGGCCGGCCAGTATAAGTACTGTGATAAATGGGGGAGTCTCGATGCGTTATGCGCTCCACAGTAAACACCGGGAAAGATTGGACTTCATTATAGTAACCGGTGTGATCCCCATAAGGCCCTTCTGGCGCCTCAATCCCAGGTTCTAAATAACCTTCGAGGATAATTTCCGCACTTGCAGGTACATGCAGATCATTTCCAATGCACTGCGTCAAACGGGTGCGTTGGCCGCGTAATAATCCAGCAAAAGCATATTCAGATAAAGTATCAGGAACAGGGGTTACGGCTGCGAGTATTGTTGCAGGATCAGCACCAAGCGTCACTGCAATTGGAAAACGTTCTCCAGGATATGCTTTTTGCCATGCCTGGTAATCCAATGCACCGCCTCGATGCGACAACCAACGCATGATCAATTGATTTTTACTCAACAGCTGTTGTCGGTATATCCCCATATTTTCACGCGTTTGATGCGGTCCTTTGGTGGTTACGAGCCCCCAAGTGATTAATGGGGCAGCATCTTTAGGCCAACAGGTTTGAATAGGTAATAAAGTCAGATCGACTTCATCTTTTTCCCAAACATGGTTTTGACATTCTGCACCACTCACATATTTTGGTGCCATATTTAATGCCTGTTTTAACAAAGGGAGCTTATTAAACGCGTCCTTAAATCCTTTAGGTGGATCAGGCTCCTTTAAGGCAGCCAATAATTTGCCAACCTCCCGCAACGCACTGATACTGTCTTCACCCATTCCCATCGCCACACGCTCAACAGTACCAAATAAATTGGTTAAAACAGGCATGTGATGGTTTGGCGTGTTCGTAAAGAGAAGAGCAGGGCCACCAGAGCGAAGTACTCGATCACTGACTGCCGTCATTTCAAGATAGGGTGATACAGGATAGGTGATGCGTTTTAATAAATCACGTGATTCAAGTTGTGCAATAAAATCTCTTAAATCAGAGTATTTCATTTATAATCCCCTAGTAACCTCGCTGCCATTTCAAGAAATTTTCCTTCTCCCTGTAGGGAGAAGGTGCCCGTCAGGGCGGATGAGGGTATTGTTTAATCGCCCTCACCCCTACCCCTCTCCCACGAGTGCGAGAGGGGATTTCTTCTTGACTTATGGCAGACAGTCCTGAAAGGAGCTTAACAATTCCCGGGTTTCGGCTCTTTGGGCCTTCACCCAGGTTGCATTTTTTATATGTACTACTCTTGCCGTTTCATTGCATCAAAGAATTCAGCATTGGTTTTATGATTCTTCATCCGCTCAAGCAAGAATTCAATCGCATCACATTCATCCATAGACTGCAGAATTTTGCGCAATATCCAAGTGCGTTGTAGATCTTCAGGGCTTAATAACAGATCTTCACGGCGTGTACCTGAACGGTTAATATTAATCGCAGGGAAAACACGACGTTCAGCAATATTACGACTCAAGTGGATCTCCATATTACCGGTTCCCTTGAATTCTTCGTAAATCACTTCATCCATTTTAGAACCTGTGTCTACCAGAGCTGTAGCAATAATAGTCAGACTACCACCCTCTTCAATATTACGCGCGGCACCATATAAACGCTTAGGTCTTTGCAACGCGTTGGCATCAACACCCCCAGTAAGTACTTTACCAGATGAAGGAATCACCGTATTGTAAGCTCGCGCCAGACGAGTAATTGAGTCAAGCAAAATAACCACATCACGCTTGTGTTCCACCAGGCGCTTGGCTTTTTCAATAACCATTTCGGCAACCTGAACGTGGCGGTTCGCAGGCTCATCAAAAGTACTAGCAACCACTTCACCTTTGACAGAACGTTGCATTTCAGTTACTTCTTCGGGACGCTCATCAATCAATAACACGATGAGGTAACATTCAGGATAATTCTTTTCTATAGAACGTGCGATGTTTTGCAGCATTAGTGTTTTACCTGCTTTGGGTGGAGAAACAATCAAACCACGTTGTCCCCGACCAAAAGGAGCACACAAGTCAACAACTCGCGCCGTCAAATCTTCGGTACTGCCGTTTCCTTGCTCCATGACCAAGCGCTCGGTAGCAAATAGAGGAGTAAGGTTTTCAAATAAAATTTTTCGTTTAGCACTATCAGGTGAATCGTAATTGATTTCATCAACTTTCAATAAAGCAAAATAACGCTCACTATCTTTGGGAGGACGAATTTTACCTGAAATCGTATCACCAGAACGTAAACCAAAACGTCTGATTTGGCTGGGAGATACATAAATATCATCAGGGCCTGCCAAATAAGAGCCATCGGCAGAACGCAAGAAACCAAAACCATCAGTCAGGACTTCTAAAACACCATCACCGTGGATGTCTTCACCCTTTAAGGCGTGGGCCTTAAGAATGGCAAAAATAATTTCTTGTTTGCGCATACGGGAAGGATTCTCGACACCAATCTCTTGTGCGATGTTAAAGAGATCGGCAATAGGCAATTGCTTAAGTTCACTAAGATTCATACTTCTCACTTGATTGGTTGATTAATTTCGAATTGGATATCCGGGAAAAATATTATTCAAGAATAGCAGCTAAGGATTCTGCTGCCTATGTGATATATTTGTATTATATCACATATTGCAACAGGCTATCACAGCTTTACTATAAGATACAACATTTTTTATATAGAAAAATAAAAAATTAAACGTGGCTCTCAACAAAAGCACTTAATTGAGATTTTGAAAGCAAACCCATTTTTACAGCTTCAACCTGACCGTTTTTAAATAAAATCAATGTTGGAATACTCATCACACCAAACTTTGCTGGTGTTTGTGGGTGCTCATCGATATTAATCTTGGCAAAAGTTACTTGCTCACCATGAGTAGCAGCCACTTCTTCCAATATAGGGGTCAATGCGCGACATGGACCACACCATTCAGCCCAAAAATCAACTAAAACAGGCTTATTAGCATGGATTACATCCTGTTCAAAACTTGCATCTGATATTGTTTTAATAAGATCACTCATGAGTCAACCTCTGTTGTTTAAAATAAGTTAATCGCCAAACTCACTCTGCATCAAGGAATATATTTATATTAGTAGCATTATGCTTTTAGATTTTCGCATTGAGAGAGACTGACTACAAGTACTATTATAGATCACCGCCTATCGCTTGCAACAGACTTAATGCAGTAAGTGCCGCGGTTTCTGTGCGTAAAATTCTTGGCCCTAGGGATAAAGGTTGAAATCCATGCTGACATGCCAATTGAACCTCGTGATCACTTAATCCTCCTTCCGGGCCAATAAGCAATGCAATCGCAGCAGATCCAATCATATAATCTCGCCAATTCTTATTCTCCCCTGGGTGCAAGATCAATTTCAATCCAACCTGAACCTCACGGACATAATGTTCTAAAGCGATGGGTGAATTTACTGCAGGAACTTGATTCCTTCCTGATTGTTCACACGCGGCAATGACAATGGCCTGCCATTGATGGAGTTTTTTTGCCATTCGCTCCTTATCTAATTTGACGACACACCGCTCCGTAATAAGAGGAGTAATACTGGTCACACCGAGTTCGACTGCTTTTTGCATGACGAACTCCATGCGCTCCCCCTTGGAAATCGCTTGAGCCAAATGGATAGCCAATGGTGATTCACGACTTACCTCATTTATCGAACCGATGACTACAGTGACTTGTTTTTTTTTCACAGCAACTATAGTTGCGTCAAACTCGCGATCATCACCAGAAAATAAAGTGAGCTTTTCACCAACCTGCATACGCAAAACAACCCCAACGTGTTGACTGGCTTCGGGAGATAATTCTAAATGTTGGCCTGTATGGTAGTTTCCAGATTGATAAATACGTACTGCTCTCATGTGCTGGTGGTTCTCTTATGTAGCCTGGAGGCTTTGAAAGTCCGAATTAGCATTATGTAATCCGGGTTTATAGGCAAAGAGTCTGGTTTTTTACCACGGTTCCCAGGCTACGGATCACTAATTATGCCAATACTATAACAAAAATTACTTATTTTTGCCCTATGTGTTAGAATTTTTTATTTCACTAGGGTCTAAGGAAATTAAAAACCATGAGCAAAACACGCATAGAATCTGATAGCATGGGTGAAATCGCTGTCCCTGCCGACAAATATTGGGGTGCACAGACTGAACGATCATTACATCACTTTAATATAGGCAAGGACATTATGCCGCGTGAAGTCACTCACGCTTTTGGTATCTTAAAAAAAGCCGCCGCATTGACCAATTTGGACTTGGGCAAGTTACCTAAAGATAAAGCAGATTTAATTATTCAGGCTGCCGATGAGGTGAGTAAAGGAATGCTAGATGAGCATTTTCCTTTGCATGTATGGCAAACGGGCAGCGGCACGCAATCCAATATGAATGCCAATGAGGTCATTTCAAATCGTGCAATTGAACTGGCTGGCGGAACCATGGGTAGTAAATCGCCTATTCATCCTAATGATCATGTGAATATGTCTCAATCTTCAAATGATACATTCCCGACAGCGATGCACATTGCCGCAGCTATTGCTTTTAATAAGAAATTAATCCCTGCAGTAAAAAGTTTGCGTGATGCCTTGGCGGTTAAAATGGCAGCATTCAAAGATATCGTTAAAATAGGCCGAACTCATTTACAAGATGCGGTGCCAATCACTTTAGGGCAGGAATTTTCTGGTTATGTTGCCCAGCTGGATGCGTGCCTGCAACGTCTTGAAGGAGCATTGCCTGAACTTTACGAATTAGCTGCAGGGGGAACTGCTGTAGGAACTGGTTTAAATACTCATCCACAATTTGCCACAAAAGTTGCCCAACACATTGCCCAGATAACCCAATTGCCCTTTGTTACCGCAGAGAATAAATTTGCTGCGCTGGCCTCACACGAAGCATTAGTTAATGCCCACAGTGCCATGAAAACACTGGCCTGTGCTTTAATGAAAATTGCAAATGACATTCGTTGGTTAGCTTCTGGCCCACGTTGCGGTATTGGGGAATTGATCATTCCAGAAAATGAACCTGGATCTTCAATTATGCCTGGAAAAGTCAATCCTACCCAATGCGAAGCCATGACTATGGTTTGCGCGCAAGTGCTGGGAAATGATGCAACGGTGGGTATCGCTGACAGCCAAGGTAATTTTGAACTGAATGTATTTAAACCGGTAATCATCTTTAACGTACTGCATTCACTCAATTTGTTAGCCGATACCTGTCATTCATTTCAAGAATTTTGTGCCGAAGGAATCGAGGCCAATCATCAGGTGATTGACTATTATCTGCATCATTCTTTAATGCTCGTCACGGCACTTAATCAACACATAGGCTATGATAAAGCCGCAAAAATCGCTAAAACGGCACACCAAGACAATTCTTCCTTGCAAGAAGCAGCAGTTAAACTTGGAATTTTAACCGCTGAGCGTTTCGCGGAACTAGTAAGACCCGAAGAAATGATTGCTCCGCAGTAATTCATTAGGGGCTGTTGACAGCACATAAATTCCATCTCGGTTTCGCCAAGAGATTCGAATTGTCAGCAGCACCTAGAAAAATCACTTGAAAATCGATGCCAATCTGTTGCATAGTTTGCCCCCCTGTTAATTTGAAGGTGTGATCTCTTTGAAAAAGAGAGAATCTACGTCATTCAATTAACCTATATGAAGTAAAAATGGACTTTGCTTCCAAAAGTAATGTAAGGATGAAACTAATAAAAAACTTATAGGAAAATAAGGTTCAAGTATGAAACATAAAAGAGAAATCCCTGTGGCTCAAAAATTTGCAACAGTTAATGCGGATCACAAGAATGCACGAACAACTCATCAGTTAAGCGACAAGGCGTGCAAGAAAAAAGTGAGCTTCTTTGGAGATCGAGCTTCCCGGCAAGCGGTACGAGATGAAATGATTAAAGATGGTCTGGAATTAATGCAAATTCAGACAGAAATGGCAGAAGAACGCCAAGCAAGAGAAGATGAAATAAACAGCAGTGTTCCTTTTAGTCAGTTTAGAATGTAAGAGCTGGGCCGTCAGGCCCAACTTATGCAAGCGACTTAAAATCGATATTTCAAACCAACTAAGGTATCATAAAAATTATTGATTTCGCCTGTAGGAAATTCCCAGCGTTGATATCCAATCTGTAAATCAACAACCAGGCGGTGTGCTAATATTGGAAATTCATAGAGCAGATTTGCAAAATCATTCTTTAGCACAATAAAATCAACCGTCGTCAAATTGGCCAAGTTAGGGCTATGGCCTATACCCACAGTTAAAGAAATGGAATGATCCTCAGTGGCAAAAAAACGTTTGATCACTCCAGTCATTAACACTGATTTCACATTGGTTTGTGGGACAAAATAGTAGGGAGTAACGCTCAACAAATAATTACCTACAGCATAATTTAATCCTGCAATGTAGGTCATAAAAAAAGTAGGTGCGATGTTCGAATAAATTGCGCCGCCCGTAAACTGGAGAGAACTTGTCAAACTAATGTTTGCCTGTCCTCCATAGGAGTAATCAGAAAATAAATTGGGTTGATTCGCATAGGTGGCAACCAAGTTAAATGATACATCCCGATTAAGCACAGGAGAAAAATCCAACTCATATTGAGGCGCAGTGAATCCTTGTCGTGCTGCAAAATTAATCCGACCACCAAATCGACCGTAGCTCGTATCTCGGGTGTAATAGAGCGAAGAATAATCCCAAATTTGATGAAAACCAGTAACATATGAGTTATCTGTGGTAAAACCGACTTCATTCACCCCGTAGTCATAACGAGGAACAACTTGCTTTACATCGGATAAATATTGCTTCGAATAGACATTGTTCGGATCTAGGGTGAGTATTTTTTTGTTGGTTGCGATCGCGGGAGCATAGGCTGTAAGGTAAGTCTGGATATCGCTTAATTTCATCAGCAATAAAACGCTGTTTGGATTAAGCCGCAATCCTTGTTTAATTACCCTAAGTGCAGTTAAATCACGCCTCTTTGCTATATAATAATTCGCTAAAAGAAGACGCGCATCTTCATCACCCGGATTTTTTTTTAGACGTTCTTTATATAATTTTTTAGCCTCTTCGCTGTCTTCTTGCACTTGAGTTGATGTTGCTTTTGCTAACGCTTTTTTTAAAGGAATTTCCTTCGGATTATTAGTAGTGCTTTTGTTGATTACTGAAGGAGTAATGATTCCCGTCGGATTCACAGCAAAAATTTTATTAGCGAGTAAAAAAAGGGGTATGCCTAAAGCAGTCCCTATAATTCGATATACTTTTTTCATAGAGTAAAAATCAGTCCGTTGAAAGAAACAAACAATAAGTAAGCTAACATCTAGATTGATAGGATTGCAAGTTTTTAATGGGAATAAACCTGATGGTTACGTCATAACCCGGGTTAGGCACACGCCGTAACCCGGAGACAATCATTATTGCTGTATTACAGGAATTTGTGGCGCAGCATTTCGCTTAGGCCCTGGGGTTGCTTTTTGAGTAGGATCTTTTGAAGCATAAGTCTTTTGGGCTTTGGCCTTATTCCCTGCTGTTTGTTTGTTCTGGGCATTCATTTGCTCATAGTATTGAGCATTATTATTAGCATGTTCTGAACGTTGCATATCCATGCATGCACACAAGCCTAGAGACAAAGCAATACCAAAACACCACTTAAGTGATTTTAAATTATACATATTCAGCTCCCTGCTTTGTTATTTTTAGAAAATTAAATATAAATCAAAAACTTTAAAATCACCACCCAAATCATAGAAGAATTTTTTTTTTTGATTAAAAACCCATATAATCAAAAGCAAATTACTCTTCAATAAAGGACTAATATGATCTATCCGAATATTCTTGCCACCATAGGACAAACCCCCATAGTAAAAATTAATCGTCTTGGCCGTGAGCTCGATTGTGAGTTGTATGCAAAGTGTGAGTTTTTTAATCCAGGTGGTTCTGTTAAAGATCGTATCGGGTATGAAATGATTGTTAATGCAGAACGAGATGGGCATATTAAGCCAGGTGATACACTGATTGAACCTACTTCTGGGAATACAGGAATAGGGATTGCCCTCGCAGGTGCGATATTAGGCTACAAAGTAATTATTACTATGCCTGAGAAAATGAGTCAGGAAAAGCAATCCGTTCTTGAGCTCCTCGGAGCCACGATCTACCGTACCCCAACAGAAGCAGCTTATAATGATCCGGAAAGTCATATTTCTCTAGCTAAAAGACTGAATGAGGAAATCCCTAATTCCTATATTCTTGATCAATACGCCAATCCGAATAACCCTAATGCGCACTATCATGGTACCGCCCAGGAAATTATTGATGATTTTGGTAAGGACTTACACATGGTTGTTGCCGGAGTAGGAACTGGAGGCACAATTACTGGTGTTGCTAGACGCCTTAAGGAATATAATCCGGAGATTAAAATCATTGGTGTTGATCCCGAGGGCTCTATTCTTGGTGGTGGAACCGAAATTAAATCCTATGCAGTAGAGGGCATAGGCTATGACTTCTTTCCAGAGGTTTTAGATAATGATTTAATTGATAAATATATTAAAACAAACGATCTTAATTCATTTCGAACTGCAAGGGATTTAATCCGTGAAGAGGGGCTATTGGTAGGAGGTTCTTCCGGGGCGGCAATGTGGGCCGCACTACAAGCTGCAAAATCTTTAAGTAGAGGACAAAAATGCCTGGTTATTTTACCTGACTCCATTCGCAATTACATGTCTAAATTTGCCCATGATGAATGGATGAAAGAACAGGGATTTTTATAAACTTTAACATTTAACACGGAAATGGAATCTTGACCCCGGATTAAGACTGCGTCTAACCCGGGCTAAGTTACCTAGTCAATCCAATAGTAGAGCGCTTTTCTAGTTCATCAAATATAGTATCGGGATCAACTTGCTTTGTGGTAATCCAGTCTGATAAAGCGTTTGCCAATAGCTTAATCGTTTGTTGTTCCCCTTCCTCGGGGGCATCAGCAATAACCGGCTTTCTTTTGGACTGCTCCAAAGCGGCCACAGATACGGTATTTTTCGTTTGAGGTAAATACTTGATATAAAGTTCTCTTAATCGCTTGTGTAACAGTTCGGGGGTTAATTCTTCATCTCTAGCCGTGCTAAAAATGGCGGTGCGATAGTTATCATAAGAGTGCAACAGCTGTTTATTGTCCTCTTCGATTAGGTGAATTATGTCACGCAGAGTTTCCCCTTGCTCCTTTGTATTCTGAACAGGCTCAGGCGGATTAATTGCTAATTGACGAACATAGGCAAAATCTTTTTCATGTCCTTGCTTTACAGCAGGGAAATAACGTTCCTGCTTTCCTTCCCCTTGAACTTGAATCACTAAATTCATTTTATGCATTATGCTTCTCCATCATATACTTCTTTTTTCCTCAGTTCCTTTCCGAGTTCTTTAAAAGATAATGTAATACTAATCCCCAATGTCTGAGCCAAGGCATTTAAAGCACTTGCTGGTAATTGGACTTTGGGATCACGCAAATAACTTTTGGGAGTTTCCGCACTTAATCCATCAAACACCTCACGATACATCAAAGGATGTGTATAAAGCTCGTCCACTGCCAACTGCCGCAAAACATAAGCCATACACTCTACTAATTCGGACTTACGAGAACTATTGAGTAACATCCCCATCCGTTCCGGAAGTGTTAAATAAGGCTGGTTGCTAATATATTTGGGAAAGTGTAGATAAAAACGCTCCAAAATTTTTTTCAAGGTAGCATCATTACCCCGTTGGGAAGTACTTTGCAACGAATCGATCATCGCCACCGCAACAGCATGAAATTGTTCTGTACCCACGTTGATAAAATTGTATTCTGCACGTGGCTTTGGTACTAAAAAAAACCCGCCATAATACTCTCCCACCCCTCAATATAATTTCATTCTAATGAATCAAAATTAAGGAAATATTAACTTACGAACCTCATGATCATAAATTTACAATGGTGCTCACTTTTCTAAAATAAAATTATAGTAATAAAATTACACTTAACATTATAATTCTATACTAGATGCTGTAATTTTACTCGATTACACAGTAATAAGACAGTGATTAATATTTTTTATACTTTGCGTTTATATGAAATTTCGGCAAACTACATTAAGGAAAGTTCCGTACATCCTTTATAATCTTTTTCTATCAAAGCGGCGTACTTCCATAGGAAATGCATTATAAAACGAAATAAACCAGGTGTATTAACAATTCCTAATTTGGAATGGCACATAATTAAAGGATTATTTTGAACCACTGGATACCCTATTTTTTTTGCTTACTTCTTGTCCTTTTTACCCTGCTCATTCATGTGCGGCTCCGAAGAAGGCAATTCCATGTAATTCGCTGGCAAAAATCATTAAATATACAAAGACACGCTCAAGTGTTCCACCAACTCTACACAAATGTCAATGGGTTCATGCTGTCACAAAATGCCCGTCAAGCAAACGATGCAATGGAATATGCATATGGAGAAATCGAATTTTCATCATTCATCGCTCTTTTATCCTTAACTAACCCCGATGAAACTACTGTATTCTATGATCTAGGCTCAGGAACAGGTAAAGCAGTACTGGCTTGTAGCATGGTCTTCCCTGTATGCAAAAGTGTAGGGATTGAATTGTTTCCCGAACTCTATTCTGTAGCATGCAAACGAGCCGAAGAATTAGCACACATAGCAAATTATGCAATGCAGGCAAAAAAGATTAAATTTATTTTAGGTGATTTTCTTGACATGAATTTAAACGATGCAACGCTTGTTTTTATAAATTCTACTGCTTTTTTTGGACCTCTATGGGAAAAGATCTGCGCTAAGCTCGATCATTTATCGCATCTTAAAACGATCATTACCACCAGCAAGGCATTATCCTCTACCCATTTTACGTTGATAAAACGTACTAAAGTTGAAATGAGTTGGGGGGTTGTTTTTGCCTACATTCACTCTAGAAAAACTACTGCGACTAACTGTGTTGAAAATATTGAATAATTTTTTTCCCGGTCTATACTAATAAAACAAGGGACCATTGTCAGCGCCTAATCTGTATTGGTAGCAGACTTTGAAACACGCGACAACACGAGGTGGGTATGATCAAATCGGAACTCATTGAACAAATCGCTGCTCGAATGACGCATCTTACTGAAAAGCAAGTTGCTGATGGTATAAATAAGATATTGGAATTAATGAGTGAAGCACTCATTAAAAATCAAAGAATAGAAATTCGGGGTTTTGGCAGCTTTTCTCTCCATTATAGACCTCCACGCAATGCCCATAATCCGAAAACAGGTGAAAAAGTTGTGACTAAAGCGAAATACAGTCCGCACTTTAAACCAGGAAAAGAATTACGCGAGCGCGTTGATGCATCACGTGATAAATATAAATTACCTGATGAAGAATAGGTGAATTTGTTTCTTGCTCGCTATGGCCTCCAAGTGCAGCCCCGGGGAAGGACGCAGACCTTACCCGGGTTTTGCGGGGCGACACCAGTCATCATCATCCTGAGGCGTTTAGGATGAAGGCTCTCCTGATTTGAGCATCTTCATCTTACTCATGTTCCATACTGGAGTTACTGCCTATCCTCAGAATAACATATCCTTAAGTCCGTGGTAGAGTAACGCCCGTTTGTCCTTGGTATTTGCCGCCACGATCGCGATATGAAACAGCACACACTTCTGTGGCCTCTAAAAATAACATTTGTGCTACGCCTTCATGGGCATAAATCTTGGCAGGCAATGTAGTAGTATTCGAAAATTCCAAAGTGACATGCCCCTCCCATTCCGGCTCTAAAGGAGTCACATTAACGATAATTCCACAACGCGCATACGTAGATTTGCCCAGGCAAATGGTTAAGACATTACGTGGTATTCGAAAATACTCTACCGTTCTCGCCAAGGCGAACGAGTTAGGCGGAATGATGCATACATCCGATTGCACATCCACAAAGCTGTTTTCATCAAACGCTTTAGGATCCACAATAGCAGAATTAATATTGGTAAAAATTTTAAATTCATTAGCACAACGAACATCGTATCCATAGCTGGACACACCGTAGGAAATAATTCTTCCATTTTCATTTTCACGCACTTGTCCGGGCTGAAATGGAGATATCATTCCATGCTCAAGCGCCATTTTTTTCTATCCATCTATCTGATTTGATCGACACAGTAAAAACCTCTTAAATGCTTCAAAATGAGTGTTCTATCATAAAAGCAGAATAAACGAAAGATTGTATTTATATTGCCCCAAAAGATTCATGACTTTCTATTGAATACTTTCTCTTCAATAAAATCGTTTATACTTGATATATAAGTTAAATAATTACTGGATACAAATGGATGAAGAAACCCCTAGTTATAGCCATGCGGCCAGGCAAATTGGCTTCGTAATGAGACATCATTACCTCGATCTCTCAGAAATTAAATTAATTAAAAAACTGATTCAAGACAGTTATAACACTTTTGGTCAATTACATCATAATAAAGTATTTTTGAACTTAGGTTTATGGGACAAACAAATCCATGACGAATATAAAGAACTAAATTTTGATTTTTCTAAAATATCTGAAGTACAAGATATTTATTCACAACTGCTTCTTTATACCCTGATTAGGCCATTAATAAAAGCTCAATTTTTTAATAAAAGATTGCTTGAGATAGGGAGTGGTAATGGTCTTGGTCTTAAAGCAAGTTCTCAATTATTAAAAACTAACTATGCATTAGGTGTCGATTTGGTTAACCGATTGGTAATCAATTCCAATCGACATTTTTATGAGCAAGATAAAGTGAACTATATTCAGTCCGATGCGGAAAATCTGCCTTTAGGAAATGAATGCTTTGATATTGTTACCAATCTTGAAAGCTCTCATCTTTATCCTCGAATTGACGACTTTTTTTCTGAAGTTGAACGCGTCTTGTCTTTAGGTGGTTTTTTTTGTTATGCAGATCATTATTTTAAAATTAAAGATCAATCCAACAAATTAGAACGATTTATTAAAAACAGCGGCAAATTAAAAATAATTCAAAAAACCAATATTACCAAGCAAGTACAAGCCTCTCTTTATCAACGTCTCATTGTCAATGAAGAAGGATTTTATAGGCAAGCCTTGTCTATTGTTGGGGATGACATGGGTAAATTTATGTCCGAACTTCCAACTATTGCTGCGGTCTGTGGATTAATATTTCTTCCATGGTGGAAAATCAGATTTAAAAATCCTGCGCTTAATTACGTTGCAAAATACGCCCGCAAAGAAAAATTCTGGGGTAAAAAGTATTATTTTTATTATCTTATTCAAAAGGTTAAGCGATGAAAATAAAAAAAATACAAGAAGTGGAGTACGAATATGGTCATGAAGAATACATTAAGCATCTCATTTATCGCTCAAAAGAACCTATTTTAATAAAAATAAAAAATTTTACCGACAAGTTTTCTATTGATTATTTTGAAAACCTTCTTGAAGGTATAATAACCTATGATACTTATGAAAATGATAGTTGGAAATCCTATAATAGCGGCGATTATACTACGGTCATGTCGGAAATTAAAAAGAATATGCCGTATCGAATTTTTGGCCAGACATTTCCGCTGCACTCTAAAGCGATAGAACGACATGTACCTCTTTGGCAAAAAATTCCACTTCGGCCAAGATACTTCAATAAGAAGCTAAAAGTTGTTTATTTTTTTGGCGGCAGGGGGGCACATACTGAAATACACTTTGATAGGGAACATTGTTGTAATCTTCATCTATGCTTAAGTGGCAAAAAACAAGTGTTATTATTCACTCAAGATCAAAGCCACTTTATTTATAAACTTCCTTACGTTGGTGACAGTTTGTTGGAATTTGGCCAGCCATGGGATTTATTATCGAAACAATTTCCGCGATTAAACCAGGCAGAAGGGTATAACATCACGCTCGAACGAGGAGATATGCTATTTATGCCTAAAAATTGTTGGCATTACACGACCTATCTTGAGGCCTCCGCTGCGGCCA
Source organism: Legionella cherrii (assembly GCF_900635815.1). Classification (NCBI taxonomy): domain Bacteria; kingdom Pseudomonadati; phylum Pseudomonadota; class Gammaproteobacteria; order Legionellales; family Legionellaceae; genus Legionella; species Legionella cherrii. The sequence goes on along the minus strand of NZ_LR134173.1, from coordinate 833,798 downwards.
CCTATATTTTTTACCCTCGAAAATTCTTTCAGTTTTACGGATATTTTACCGGTTACTTTTTTATGGGGTACAAATCACCGAATGGTTTTAGAATTTGCGATTGGCCTTTATTTGAAAAATTTAGTCGCCGTTATGCCCTAGCAGAAGGGAAAAAAAAGTCTTTATTTAAAATAATTGAAATACTTTCATACATAATTCTACTCCCAACAATCAGTATTCTGACTCTGATTGCCTTTAAATTAAAACCGCGACGAGTTTATTAATCTCCCCCAAAAATATACTGCATTCGAGGCCTGTAAGGTGGTTGCTGGGTGAAGCGCCGCTAAACTCAGGCATGACTTTGCGATCACCCAAGCCATAGTCCTAATTTAAGTTATGGTTTTCTTGATGCCATATTGGACAAAATATCACCCAGCTCCATCGGCATTGGGAACACAATTGTTGAGTTGTTATTGCTGGCTATAGCGGCTAATGTCTGCAAATAACGTAACTGCATCGCTTGCGGTTGCTTGGCCAATACTTGCGACGCTTCCAATAATTTTGCTGAGGCTTGCAACTCTCCTTCAGCATGAATCACTTTAGCACGTCGCTCACGTTCTGCTTCCGCCTGTCTGGCAATTGCACGGATCATACTTTCATCCAAATCAACGCGCTTAATTTCAACATTAGACACCTTAATACCCCAGTTGTCTGTTTGGGCATCCAATATTTTTTGCACGTCACTATTTAATTGTTCGCGCTCGGAAAGCATTTCATCCAGTTCATGTTGCCCCAGTACGGACCGGAGTGTCGTTTGTGCCAATTGACTGGTTGCTTCATAATAATTTTCTACCTGGATAATTGCATTTTCTGGTGCCACTACGCGAAAGTATAAGACGGCGTTAACCCTGACAGAAACGTTATCTTTGGATATTACGTCTTGGCTCGGAACATCCATGACAATGGTCCGTAAGTCAACTCGTACTACTTGTTGGATTACCGGAATAATAAGGACTAAACCAGGTCCTTTAACGCGCCAAAAGCGACCTAGCATAAACACGACACCTCGTTCATATTCTCTAAATACTTTGACTGCTGATATTAAAAGCAGCAGGATCAGCACTAAGACTACCGTTAAAAAAGGTCCCATTTTTACCCTCCTTGATTCGCTGCATCTTCTTCGATTTCCAATACAAGACCCGAAGTTGCAATGACTTTTATTGATTGGTTGCCAGCAATAAATTTTTTTGAACGAACGCTCCAAATTTCTCCATGAATTATTGCTTGTCCTTCCAGATTAATGTCGCCAAGTGTGCGTCCCTTAGCTCCTATCAATACACCTACACCATGTTTTACACTTTGCTGTCTTGCTTTTATTGCCATACCGAGCAAAATCACAAAAAGCAGGATATTCACTAACACCATAGCCGCTATTGCCGACCAAGCGATGTGGTACCACGCATTATTGGTATCCAGTAACATGATAGAACCGATAATAAATGCAATTGTCCCGCCGCCCCCTAAAGATCCGTACGCCGGAATGAATGCTTCCGCGATGATAAACCCTATTCCTAATACAATAAGAAAAAAACCCGCATAATTAATCGGTAACAGTTGGAATGCATAAAGTGCAATACACATTGATATCACACCAATTACGCCGGGTAATAAATGTCCTGGATTAACCAGTTCAAAAAAAATACCATATATCCCGAGTAACAACAGCAAATATGCCACAGTCGGATCAGTAATGATCGATAAAAATCGGGTACGCCAATCAGGCTCAATTCGCTGAATCTGTGGATTGCTGGTATTGAGCTTGATGGTTTGATTGTTTTGCATTACTGATACACCATTTAACTGCGTCAGTAAGTCTTGTTCATCCGTTGCAATGAAGTTAATGACCCCTTCTTTTAAAGCTTCAGTAGCAGTTAATGTCTCCGCATTCTTAACCGCGTTTTGGGCAAAGTCTGGATTTCGCCCTCTAAGTTGGGCCAATGAGCGTATTGTTGCCACAGCATCATTAGTCATTTTTTTATCCATGGTTGTTTGCTTATTGGACGTCTCACTGCTAAAACCAGTAGCGTCTATATTGACTGGGCTTGCTGCTCCCAATTGTGTTCCTGGTGCCATAGCGGCCAAAGTGCTGGCATAAAGCAAATAGGTTCCTGCACTCGCCGCACGCGCACCATTTGGACTCACATAAGTTACAATAGGAATCTTGGATGATAAAAATTTTTGAATTATCGACCGCATTGCTTCATCAAGCCCGCCGGGAGTATCAAGAGTGATCAGGATTAAATCTGCTTGTTGTGCTGTATCAATAGTACGCACCACATAGTCTACGGTGGCTGGACCAATTGGCCCTTTGATATTGAGTTCAATAACTTTTGATGCGTACGCAGAGGAATAGATGAATAAAATAGCTAACAAACCGAGCTGAAATATGAAGACCATGATACCAGAAGGTGAGCGTTTGGACCTTGGCATGTTGTACGATTTACACATGCTCCTTTCCTTTATGAAATACCCCGTATATGATAAAAGATAGCACAGTTTGTATTCTTTATTGCGGCGAACCTTGCGCGCAACTCGACTGTCCTAAGATTTCTTGTGATGAAATATTGTAGCGTGTATCAGTAGGTTGGGCTTTGTCCAAAATCTTTTAACACAAATTCGCTAAGGATTTTTTGTTGGGCCAAGGCCCAACCTACAGTATTGCTTACCCTTTTTAGGTGGATAGATTTTTTAGAAATAAACTCCAATCTGAGCCGAAACAGTATCTGCCGTGCCGCCTGTTCCTAGTGTAGGTGCATTTACAAGTCCTGGAGGTGCTGCACCATTAGCAAATTGATTTTTCCCATAATCTATTTCATGTCGGTATTCGATGCTTTCGACAGTATCTTTCCAAATAGAAATATTAAATACTCCGATAAAACGTTGTTCCGGGAGATTTAAAGCCAGTGCGTCTTTAGTCCATTGATAACCAACCCCTATGGAAGAGGGTCTGTGAAACGCTCTAAATGTCATATCAATTTCAGTTTGCAATGCCTGCGGTTGCGCACCTCGACCATTAAAGCTTAAATCTTGGGCCCTGAATGCCTCGACTGCACCAACCCATTCAGCTGCAAAGTTAAAGCGGTCAAATGCTAAGTTGCCGTACACATCAACTGCTTGGGTTTTACGTACTGCTTCATTTCCATTAAGCAAGGAGCCAAAACCACCGAAAGTTCCTGGGTTGGCGGCGGTATTTTGCATTCCAGCTGCATCATTAATCGAACTGATGTAGCTTGCGCCCACCTCACCATGAATTTCGTTAAATGCATAGGTATATCCCGCATTCACCCCACCTACACCTGCCCTTCCTGTCGTGGTGTCGCTTCGATAGATGTAAGTCGCGACAAATGGCCCTGTATCCTCTTGTGATTTATAACCGAGAATAAATGGTCTTGTTTTCGTGCGTGCCATATCCAAAGTTAATGGCGAGCTGATCATCGAGCTGGAATAACGCCCAAAGGGGACATACAATTGCCCAGCGGTAAAATAAAATGGAGTTCTATCCAGATTACCAATATTCACAAAGCCCATATTTAAGTTAAATGCTGAATTATTAATTCTTGGGCCAACCTCTGGTGGACTAGCATCATAAGCTATCGCAATATAAGCCTCAACATTTTGGTTTAATGCCGCCGCAACATCTAACTCACTTGACCCTAGAGTTAAATCAACATTAGTACCTCCAACATAATTACTGTTGATCATGCCTACAGGTTCAGCTTTACCACTGAGCGCAATGATTGGTCTTTCGGGGATTGGATATCCCATGGTTTGATATGCTCTATATAATCTTCGACGTTGTTGCATCAAGCGAATGTCGCGGTTGATACTCGAAATATTTACAATATAGTCAGAGCCATCAAACGCAGGTCTATCCCCTAAATACGGCGACGCGACTACGGGCGTTCCTGCAATGTAGGTGACAACACGATTGTCCGCAACTAAAGCAGTTGGGTAAAATCCTATTGACTCTGGATGTTCTACAGGAGTGTGTACTGATAAGGTTGATGAATGATATTTAATCATTTTATCTTGATGAGCATTATGATGCTCATGTTTTTTTCCATGCTTTTTAGGAGAAGCTGGTTCTTGTTTCTTTGCCTTTTTATTCGTATGAGTTGAATGGGTCCGTTTATTTGAAACAAGTTCCTTTTGTAAGGTATTTAATTGAGTTTGAAGTTGTTCTGCTTGTTTTTGCAAACGAGCAATTTGACGCTGCAACTGTTGATCATGTTCCGCATAGAGTGGCGATGATAAACAGACTAGAGCCAATATGATTTTTTTATACTGCATGCGGTACTCCTGTTCATTATTTTTACTTCCACATCGGATAGGGCAGAAAATTATATCTTGGTAAACAAGGAGTGGCTAGCTTATTTTTCACAAATTTGCCTAAATTTTGCAACTTAATGATTTGTATAAAAAAAACCCATAGCGTATGTATGGGTTTCAATTGAATGATTGTCTTGAATTAGGGAATTGTCGCTATTTTAGGCATTACCAATTAACTTCAGACCAAAATAGGGACCAAAAACTCCATAATCAACTGGACGAACAGGACCAACTAAGTTGGGGAATAATTGTTCTTGCAACACGTTAAAGTAATTGACTACTTGATAGCCGGCTTGAATATTTGCCACGCCTATTGGTGTGTTATGTGCATAATTCACCCCAAGTTTTGCTTCCAGGCTTGGAACTACGCCTTTTTTACGGAAAAATACTTGTTCTACAATAGCCTCAGTCGGTGATACGACAAAACCCGCATGATACTTATTTGTTCCAATGAGGATGGAGCCTGCTCCGTTTGCGGTTAGACTGAGTGAATTCGTAATATAATAGGAGTAATCAATTCCGACAACTGGTCCGATACCTTTGTAATCAGTATTGTCGAATTTGGTAAATGGGTTACTTCCAATAAATGGAATTTCCTCGGTTATGTAGTAGTTTTTAGAAGTTGATTCAATATTCGCATATTGTAAACCCCCATAGAACCGCATCTTATCTCTCATGCTGAGATCGGTGTACTGCCCCATAACCACGTTAACTTGGTCTATTCTATTACGACTAATTAAATCAAAAGGAGCCGGAATTGCCGGTAAGCCTATTGCAGGGATAGTAAGAACACCTAAAAATTCTGTTGGATCAATGGATGTACTAAAATGCATCCAGTTAATTGTGATATCATTTCCAGTGTTAAAATGATAAGAACCTTCTAAACGATAGCCCCAATTCCAATCACTATTAATTTCTTTATTTTCAGGCAATGCCCCCAATTCTACGGCTTTGGCAGGACCATAAATTGATCTTAAATATAGCGCTTGTGCACCAAAGTCCCAGAGATTTGTGATACATGGAACGGTAACATTACTTGGGGTGCATGCTGGACCCATGCTGCCTGCAGTAGCTACGCTTGCTACCAATCCTAACACAGATATAGTTGCTTTCTTAAACATGAATACTCCATTAGAAAAAAAAAGCCCATCATTAATGACGGGCTTTCATAAGATCTTAATCAATTAAGAAATTAAACATTTCCAACATACTTCAGACCGAAGTAAGGACCAGCAGCACCGAAGTCAGTTGCAGTAACTGGCAATACGGTTGCATTCAATGCATGGAAGTAGTTGAACCACATGTAACCAGCATCCAGAGTTAAATCACCTTGTGCCATAGCATAAGTGTAGTTAGCACCTAATTTAGCTTCTAATTCTGGAACAATCGCAGTTCTGTTTCCGCTAACATCGAAATCAAACACTTCAGCACCAGTAGCAGGATCGAAAGTATCAAAATCAAATCCGTGCTTCGCTGTACCAACTAATATTGCAGTAGCTGCTTTAGCATAAATACCAAAACCGTTACCGAATACGTAGTTCATGTCGATACCAGTACGTGGACCAAAACCGTTGTATTGAGTGCTACCTTCGAAGCCTACATCAACGCCTGCTTCACCTTCGACAGCTTCAGGAGCTTCAAAAGCAAATGCATGAACGCTTCTCTTAATGCTAGCGAATTGGAAACCACCATGGAAACGGATTTTCTTGTTAGCGCTGAAGTCAACGAATTGACCCATTTCACCGTTAACCGCATCCCATCTGTTTTTGTGACCAAAACCAATTAATAAATCAGGGTCAAATGCTGGGTTAAACTCGTGGTTATTCCAACCAGTATCTAAATGATACCAAGTTAAAGTAATGTCATTACCAGTGTTGAAGTGGTAAGAACCTTCAATTTGGAAGCCCCAGTCCCATTGTGCAGACAAATCAGTATCAAGAGAAGCACCAGTTGGGGTAACATCCAAATCTAAAGAAATGTTGTTATCAGTCATTACTTGTAAAACAAGAGCTTGTCCACCGATATCCCATGCACTGCTTGGGCAAGGAACAGTAACATTACCTGGGGTGCAAACTGGGCCCATGGTACCAGCGAATACTGCACTGCTACCTAAAGCAAGAACAGCTAACGCTGTTTTTTTCAAATTTAACATGCTTATCTCCACTTTTTATTATTATTTCCGTTCGTTACCAATTTTAATATTGAGCAACGGTACGCATATTCGCTCTATACCGAGAGCGTACCTTGCTCAATTATCTAACCGGACTTTCATAAAGTCAACAGTATTGATTAAATTTATTAAAATGATAGCGAATTAAACGTTTCCTATATACTTCAGACCGAAATAAGGACCAGCGGCGCCAAAATCAGTAGCAGTTACAGGCAGAACGGTCGCATTTAACGCATGGAAGTAGTTAAACCACATGTAACCAGCGTCAAGAATCAGGTCGCCTTGTGCCATTGCATAGTCATAGCTAGCACCTAACTTAGCTTCTAATTCTGGAACAATCGCAGTTCTGTTTCCGCTAACATCGAAATCAAACACTTCAGCACCAGTAGCAGGATCGAAAGTATCAAAATCAAATCCGTGCTTCGCTGTACCAACTAATATTGCAGTAGCTGCTTTAGCATAAATACCAAAACCGTTACCGAATACGTAGTTCATGTCGATACCAGTACGTGGACCAAAACCGTTGTATTGAGTGCTACCTTCGAAGCCTACATCAACGCCTGCTTCACCTTCGACAGCTTCAGGAGCTTCAAAAGCAAATGCATGAACGCTTCTCTTAATGCTAGCGAATTGGAAACCACCATGGAAACGGATTTTCTTGTTAGCGCTGAAGTCAACGAATTGACCCATTTCACCGTTAACCGCATCCCATCTGTTTTTGTGACCAAAACCAATTAATAAATCAGGGTCAAATGCTGGGTTAAACTCGTGGTTATTCCAACCAGTATCTAAATGATACCAAGTTAAAGTAATGTCATTACCAGTGTTGAAGTGGTAAGAACCTTCAATTTGGAAGCCCCAGTCCCATTGTGCAGACAAATCAGTATCAAGAGAAGCACCAGTTGGGGTAACATCCAAATCTAAAGAAATGTTGTTATCAGTCATTACTTGTAAAACAAGAGCTTGCCCACCAACGTCCCATCCAGTACTTGGGCATGGAACTGTAACGTTACCTGGGGTACAAACTGGCCCCATGGTACCAGCAAATAGTGAACTGCTGCCCAAAGCTAATATAGCCAAAGTTGTTTTCTTTAAACTTAACATGCTTATGTCTCCGCATAAATTATTATTGTTTCCTATTTCTATTGATAACTCTCTACTAGGAGTTGTCATTAGCATGCCTTCGTCGCTTCAGGTCGATGCATGCAACAGTGTGAGTATTAGCAGTGGAATGAAATAAGTCAAGAAGATTTACTAAAAAAAATTAATATTTTTCAATGAGATATGTCTTTTTTGCCCATTGGATATTTTTTTTGAGCAGCATGGCAATTCTTTAGATCGTCATGCTGACAGTAATCCTCTGTAGCCATGACCAATAAAATTTGCACTTAAAATGAAATGCTAAGGATAGTAATATAGAGAATAAATTATAACTTGCAACCATTATTTTAATTAAATGACTTATAAATGGTTTAAATATAATTTTTCACATCTATTTCTTGATGAGCGTGATCTCGACTCTTCGGTTTGCTGCTCGGCCCGCATCCGTATCATTTCTAGCGATAGGATAAAGCTCACCAACCCAAGTCACATGGAGCTTTTCTTTAGGAACACCCAGTTGCAATAAATACTTTTTAACGACCCGTGCCCTGTCTTCAGATATTGCATTGTTATAACCCTTACGACCATTCGCATCAGCATAACCCACTACTCTTATTTCTTGTATTTGAGGGTCTGCATCCACATAGCGGGCAATGCGACGCAATTGATCTTTATAGGCATCCGTTAACTCTCTATCATCTTCATTATAATGGAACACACTTTCTCTTATTTGTTGGTAATCAAACGGCAATAGATTTCCAATACATTCTTGATATCGGGAATAAGGTTTCTGAAATCCAATAGGGGATAAGGCAACTGTGGTACTAAATCCTGTTTCGGCACGGTAAATGAAATTGGGTTCATAACCCTTTAATAAAAAGGTCAGTAACTTTAAAGTTGAGTCCCGTCGCAGATAAATACCGTATTCGCCCGGTTTAACCATTAATTGCCCCGCTAAAGCGATAGGCCCCTCTGGCTTCCACATAGGTGATTTTATAATCAGTTTAGCGGGTAAATAGCGCTGGACTTCATCCCAAGTACGTAAGATAAAATGGGGTGATTTTGTTGCATATTGTTCAAAATACGCGATCCCATAATTTGGAATGGTAAGAGATAGGCCGCATCGAAGTGGATTACGGCTTACGCGCCATCCCTTTGCCCCTAGGGGATTTGCAAAATGAACTTGTGTCATTGGGTAAGCTGTACTTATATTAAGCATGGCGCTCAACGCAACACATGTTAGAAATTGTCCTTTGTGATCCACAAATGCCATCTTTTATTCATTCCTGCCGCTTATTTCATGTTATCCTTAGTTATCGGCAAGAACGCAGGAATCTTTACTATGCAAACATTAATAATTAATCGTCCTGATGATTGGCATGTCCATCTAAGGGATAATGAGATGCTACAACATACTGTCGCAGATAGTGCACAACACTTTGCTCGTGCGTTAATTATGCCGAATCTTAAACCGGCTCTTACTACTTTATCTTCCATTAACGCATATAGAAACAGAATTCTAACTGCCATTCCTAAAGGCACGAATTTTGAACCTTATATGACTTTTTATCTCAATGACTCGGTGAGCGCCGACGAATTACAGCAAGCAGCGCATATTCCTTACATTCTCGGAGCAAAACTTTATCCAGCCGGAGCAACAACTAATTCTGAAGCAGGTGCAAAATCCCTAAAAGATCTTTATCCCCTTTTTGAAACCTTACAAAATAGTAACTTGGTACTGCAAATTCATGGGGAAGTAACTCACAGCGATATTTTTGAACGCGAGTCTTTATTCATTGATGAGTATTTAAAACCCATTGTAAAGAATTTTCCCAAGTTACATATTGTTTTTGAGCATATATCGACCCAAGCTGCAGTCGAATTTGTGAATGAAGCACCAGCAACTGTTGCCGCGACGATTACACCACATCACTTATTATACAATCGAAATAAATTGCTCGTTGGCGGAGTCAGACCGCATTATTACTGCTTACCTATTTTGAAACATGAAAGGGATCAAAAAGCATTACTGAAAGCCGCATGCAGTGGTAATCCCAAGTTTTTTGCCGGCACAGACAGTGCTCCACATAGTGTCAGTGCTAAGGAGACTGCCTGCGGCTGTGCAGGAATTTATTCTGCTCCATTCGCGGTTGCTTTATATGCACAAGTGTTTGAGGAGCTGAACCAGTTAAAACAACTCAACAACTTTCTCAGTCGTTTCGGTGCCGAATTCTATCAATTACCCCCCAATGAGCAGACCATTGAATTAGTTAAATCGCCACAGATGATACCAAACCATCTGCCTTTCGGCTCAAGTCAAGTTGTCCCAATTGCTGCGGGTGAAACCATTCAATGGAGTATTCATGAACCCGTACGATAGTTTGCCTTGCCTTAATCTAAAAGAACGATTTCGTGGTTTTTTACCGGTAGTCGTTGACGTAGAAACAGCAGGCGTCGATCCCTATAAAAATGCATTACTCGAAATGTGTATCGTGTTTATTTATATGGATGAACACGGTAATTTTCACCGTGGGGAAAGTTATTTTGAGCATATTTTGCCTTTTCCAGGTGCTGAATTAGATCAAAAATCTCTGGAATTCAATCAAATTGATCCTTATCAACCCCTGCGTTTTGCTATTGATGAGAAAATTGCGTTAGAAAATTTATTTCAGCCTATTTTTGCTGCGCTTAAAAAAAACTCAATGCCAACGCGCTGTGTTGGTCGGCCATAATGCATGGTTTGATTTGTTATTTATAAAGGAAGCAATAAAAAGAACCGGTGTTAAATCGCCATTCCACGCCTTTACTTGTTTTGATACAGCGACATTGGGCGGATTCATTTATGGACAAACGGTATTAGCCAAAGCAGCTCAGGCAGCCAAAATTCAATTTAATGCTCAAGAAGCGCACTCAGCAATTTATGACGCAGAAAAAACTGCTGATTTATTTTGTCATATGGCCAATATGTGGAAAATGATGCAAGAAACTGCAACGAAATGCAGTAAGGGATGATTCGATTCAAATTCTCGAGAACGTGGTTCAAACTGGTATTCAGTTAAAAAAGGCTGTTCTCCCCGTAAAGAGAAGATGTCCATAAGGACAGATGAGGGTATTAATTGTGCTGAATGCCTTCTCACTTCACCCCCTCTCCTTGAATGAGAAGAGGGGGTTCTTGATACTCTAATTATAGGTTTTCAGAATGCTCTGCCAAATAAGCAGCAACACCTTCAGTAGATGCCTTCATACCTGCTTTACCTTTTTGCCAGCCTGCAGGACAAACTTCACCATTTTCTTCAAAGTGCTGTACCGCATCAATGATTCTTAAAATTTCATCCATGTTACGACCAATAGGCAAATCATTAACGATTTGTGAGCGAACTACGCCATTCGTATCGATAATAAATGCGCCTCGGAATGCCACACCTGCAGCGGGATGTTCAACTCCATAAGATTGGCAAATACTATGGGTAATGTCAGCAGCCATAGTAAAACGAACAGGACCTATGCCTCCCTTATTAATAGGAGTATTTCTGTATGCATTATGAGTAAAGTGTGAGTCAATAGAAACAGCAACCACTTCAACATTACGGCTTTTGAACTCATCGATTCGATGATCTAAAGCAATCAATTCAGAAGGACATACAAAAGTAAAATCAAGAGGATAAAAAAACACGAGACCGTACTTACCTTTTAAGTGCTCGTGTAAATTAAATTTATCCATAATCTCACCGTTAGGCATAACAGCCGCTACGGTAAAATCAGGGGCTTTTCGTCCCACTAATACACTCATTCTCTGATCTCCATCATTATAGTTATTATTTATGGTATTAACTCATTATGCCGCAATGGCATCACGCAACATGGTTTCTAATTCACCTTGTTGGAATAGCTCGGCAATGATATCAGAACCACCGATTAACTCTCCCTTCACATAGAGTTGTGGGAAAGTGGGCCAATCAGAATACTGTGGTAATGTTTGGCGAATGTCAGGATTAGCAAGAACATCTACATAGGCGAAATCGACACCACATGATTCAATGCATTGTACCGCACGCGCAGAAAATCCGCATTGTGGCATTTTTGGCGATCCTTTCATATAAAGCAGGATGGCATTATCTGCTATTTGCTTTTTAATTTTTTCTAAAGTTTCCACTCACACACCTTAAATAATAAAATTAATTACACCCATTATCGCGAAAACCTGTTAAGCCCGCAACCAATAAATTTTTAGCATAATAGATTAACAGATCCTAGGCTAAAAGCCAACTAATGCCCCATTTGATCTAATAATAACCAAAAAAATCCTTATAAATGTCCTCGCTCAGGCTCTTTTATTACAGCGCGCCAGTAGTTACCGTCACTACACTGCTTTTTTCAGTATTATGAATAATCTTCATTGAATATCATGTCCTTCCTGCTAAACTTACCGGCAAAATAAAATAATAGGAGATTAGGATGACATTTACATTGCCTGAGTTACCATATGCCAAGAATGCGTTAGAACCCCACATTTCCAGTGAAACCCTAGAGTATCATTATGGCAAACATCATCAAGCCTACGTGACCAATTTGAATAAACTAATTCCTGGAACCGAATTTGAATCGATGGACCTGGAAGAGATCATCAAAAAATCAAAAGGCGGAATATTTAATAATGCCGCACAAGTTTGGAATCACACATTTTATTGGCATTGCCTTAGCCCCAATGGTGGTGGTGAGCCTAAAGGTAAGTTAGCTGAAGCAATTAATAAGCATTTTGAATCTTTCAGTAAATTTAAAGAGCAATTCACCCAAACCGCAATCACAACTTTTGGCTCGGGCTGGGCCTGGCTTGTTCAAGATAATGCGGGCGTTTTAAAAATAATCAGCACCAGTAATGCAGGCACTCCGATGACTGAAGGTTTCACCGCATTATTGACTTGCGATGTATGGGAGCATGCTTATTATATGACTATCGTAATGCGCGTCCTGACTATGTTTCTGCTTTCTGGGCTTTAGTCAATTGGGATTTTGTAGCCAGTAATTTAAAATAAGTACGTTCTTTTTTACTGAGGGGGTCTTTACCTATACCCAAGCAAAGAAAGTTGTGGCTATAATGGGACCCTCACTATCTCTCTCTTAAATGGGAGAGATAATTTTTGAGTAGTGGACATCCTTCAGTTTTAAGGAAAATATTATGGCTCTAATTACAAGTTACAATCCTATGCCAATAACTTTTACCCACGGAGAAGGAGTTTGGTTGTATGACGAACAAGGAAAGGCCTATCTTGATGCCTTAAGCGGGATAGCAGTTTGTGGGTTAGGACACGCCCATCCTGATGTGACAAAAACCATACAGCAACAAGCAGCTAAACTCATTCATACCTCCAATACGTTTCATATCAAACAACAAGAATTACTTGCTGAAAAGCTGACAACCATGACGGGAATGGAGCAAGCTTTTTTTGCTAACTCCGGTGCTGAAGCAAATGAAGCAGCCATTAAATTGACTCGCCTTTTTGGTCATAAAAAGGGAATAGAAACTCCTTCGATTATTGTTATGGAAAGAGCGTTTCATGGTCGTACCATGGCAACTTTAACTGCTTCTGGAAGCCGTAAAGTGCAAGCAGGTTTTGAGCCCTTGGTGCCCGGGTTTATTCGCGCACCTTTTAATGATTTGGATGCCATTCACACCATTGCCGCAAATAGAGAAGATGTGGTTGCGGTGATGCTTGAACCGATTCAAGGTGAAGGTGGAATTTATGCTGCGGAAGAGAGCTACCTTCGCGCCCTGGCCAAGCTCTGTGATCAACACGACTGGATGCTTATTTTGGATGAAATCCAAACTGGAAATGGCCGTACAGGAAAGCTTTTTACCTACATGCACTATGACATTCAACCTGATGTCCTTACTACTGCTAAAGGTCTGGGTAACGGTGTCCCTATCGGTGCATGCCTGATGAGTAAACGAGCAAATGATTTATTTAAACCAGGGAATCATGGCTCGACTTTTGGTGGCAATCCTCTGGCTTGTGCTACCGCTTTAACTGTATTGGAAGTCATAGAGCGCGATAAAATTTGTGATAAGGTTACCAAAAACAGCGCCCTGTTAATGGAAAAATTAATCAAAAATCTTGGTGAACATCCAAGTGTGAAAGGGATTCGCGGTAAAGGCTACATGATTGGCATAGAACTGGACCGACCAGCTATTGACGCTCGGTTACTGGGACTGGCCAATGGCATATTATTTAATGTTACGGCAGATACGGTGGTACGACTTTTACCCCCATTAATCATTAACGAAGCAGAAATAGAGGAATTAGTGAATCGATTAACTCTAACCATCAATCAATTTGTTAATAATTAATCGTCTACTCAGATCCCAAGATTGCGATAAGCGGAGCTCCCATACTCAGAGTTCCGCCTCTTTTGAACGCTTCAATTAGTAAACTTCTTGTTTCATGATTTCAAAAAAATCGATTATCGTATCATAAATTTTTCTTAGGGCTTGATTCTTTGCTTTTAAATTCAAACAGGTATCTTCTTCCATAGTTGCTGCTTGCAACTTGTGACCAATCAAATCAAACATATGAGTATCGATTTTTTCTAACTCTGGAAGTCTTTGGTTTATTTTTTCGAGAAGCATATTTTTTTTATTTTTTCTTGACTCAAATAACCTTTCCTCCAATCGATTCATTAAATCGAGCAATTCATTTTCTCGACCACTGCACGTAATGCGCATAAACCCGTCATGTTTTGACAAGCCAAAATAAGATAAAGGGGTAATCATCAAGTTATCTTGGAACAATAAATAATAAGCCAATTCCTCATCTGTTTTGACCATCCCGGTTTTCTGCAGAACTCGCGCCGCCTCCTTTGGCAAAGGCAAACCGAACATATCACTAAAATCAGCAAGAACATAAAAAGTGGCTTCTACCTGATATAAGGGATCGGGCATGGCAGCGCCCATAGCTTTTAACCGGTCAACGACATAATCGACCTTTTTCTTATAGAACGTCGCAATGCTCTTTTTTTCCTCAGCCCCGAAATGAACCATCGTTTCGGCATAGGCTGCTTGTGCTGAGCGTGGCGCATGAATGAAATAGCTTATGTTTTTATTGAGCATCTCATTCATCAAACTGGACTCAAATACTAAAAGAACTGCCATACGTTCCCCCGCTGCGGAGAGGGCTTTAGTTGCTGAACGTAAAATGATTACCCGTTCTTTCAGATCCGGGGCAATTTTTAAAAAAGAGGGCATTTCTAAAAAGCTCATCTCCGTATAGGCTTCATCAAAAATGATGTACAAATCAGGATAATGGCGCAAAACATCAGCAATTTTTATTAACTCGTCTTCATCAATGATGTTTCCTAAAGGATTGGATGGATTGCAAATCAATACCGCTTTGGGCCAGCCATGGTCCATTTCAGCGGCTGTATACGCCTCTTGAATACTCTCTGCCACTGCTTGCGCTGTGAGTTTATACCCAGGCTCATCCATTACATGGATAGGATGCAAACAATGCGATGGATTGTTTGAATACGCACTATAATATGGGAAAGGGGTAATAATTCGATATCCTGGCACATCCTCATAATGCGTATTAAAGGTTTCAAATAACACCCGCAGCGCACCAATACCACCCACCGTAAATAAGACGTTTTCTGCTTTAATTTCTGTCGCATACCAACGCGACATGATATCAGCCATTAATTTTCGTGGTGCATAGTCTCCCCGAGGATCTCCATAATCAATCGCTATATCTTCATCAACTTCATGAGGCTCTAATCGCCATTTTTTAGTTAAATCATCTAACCTTTGCCAATAAGAAAGATACGATGCAATAGTCTGTGAATTAATGGGATAGGTTGGTTTTCCAAGACCGGCAAAGATTAATTTTTTTGTTTCGGATAAACCTTGTGTTTGAATTTCATCTCTTAAAGTATTTGCCCAGAGCGCCAACAGCATTACTTTTTCAATTTTATTAGCACAATGCCCATCAGGAGTTAACATAATGTCACCGAAAATTAAACTTTGCCCATTATAACAGAATACAAATAAAACAGAGCATCAACTTTAAGAACAGCTGAATCAATAAGAATTCTATCCCTCACAAACATCAATTTGCGCAAAAGCACCCACCCTGACCAAAGTATCAACAAATAGAAAGTAAGGGAATTATTTATCTATGCTATGCTTAAAAATACAAGTTACTTCTATTTCAATTAACTTGATTGACCAAGCTTAAAAATACAGGATAATTCGTGTTTTTTAGAACTGGGTGAACAATAGACGCTAAATTTAAAAATTATTATTAATAATGGAAAAAGATGGCAAAAAAAGAAACCTCCAACTCGACGAATTTAGTAGCCGATTTAGAAAAAACAATCAATACGTTGCAAAAGAAAGTTAATCATTTAGAAGCACAATGTACTCAATTGAAAAAACTTCTTGATGCCTTGCCGGGAGACATTTATTGGAAAGATTTAAAGGGAGTATGGTCGGGAATAAATCAACGGTGTATTGAAAGCCTCCACCATATGAAATTTATCAAGGAGTGCAATGAAAATGAAGTGATTGGTAAAACCGATTATGAGCTTTTTAGTAAACAAACGGCTGATCTTTTTCGAGCGAATGATCTTGAAGTAGTCGAAAAAAATGTTGAATTGTCCCGAGAAGAAAAAACGATTTTACCTTCTGGTGAAGAAGTCATTTTGCTTTCCACTAAAAGGCCTTTATTAGATAAATCAGGAAAGATTGTTGGCATAGTTGGCAATACCATCGACATCACTTATCTAAAAAAAATCGAAACGGAGCTCATGAAGGCTAGAGACAAAGCAGAAGCAGCGAACCGGGCTAAAGATGAATTCATTCGTCATATGAGTCATGATATTCGTACCCCATTAAGTGGGATTATTGGCATGTCGAGCATTCTGGAGCAAGAAGCTCAAAATGCCCGAGAAAAAGAACATGCACGCATGATTAATATCAGTGGAGAGCATCTCTTAGCACTGCTTAACGGAGTACTCGATATTATCGCTGCAGGCAGCCAACAAGAAAATGTAATTCATGAATCGGTATGCAATGTTCATCATTTGATTCGCAGCATCACCGATCTCGAGTTTCCCACCATAACATTGAAAAATTTAAACTTAATAGTCACGATTGATATCAATACCCCAGAATGGATCACTACTGATGAGGTAAAACTGCATCGGATTTTATTAAATCTATTGGGGAATGCGGTTAAATTTACGGAAAAAGGTTTTGTTGAGATTGGGGTCAAGCCAAAGTCGCACAGTCATGGAAAAACATTCCTGGAGTTTTTTGTCAAAGATACCGGGCCTGGCATTAAGCCTAAAGATAAAAACAAGATTTTCAAACGCTTTTATCGTGCAACGCCTAACGATCAAGGGATTTACTCAGGTCATGGTGTGGGCTTGCATATAGTGAAACGCTATACTCAATTATTAAAAGGAAAAATACGGGTGGACTCAACCATCCATACAGGAACTACGTTTACACTGACCATTCCCGTACACATTGCGGAAAAACCTGCCAATCAACCTGATCCGCCCCCATCCGCCATCATCATGCAAAAAAATCCTTTAGCAAATACGGGTCACTCACCTCGTGTACTGCTGATTGAAGATAATGCGATTGCATTAAAAATGTTAGAGAACCTTTTGCAACAATTAGGTATTCAATTTTTATCTGCATCTACAGGGAGCAAAGCGCTGGAATTATTTCAATCACATACTTTTGATTGGGTATTAACTGATATTGGCCTGCCTGATACGACGGGGATACACCTGGCAAAACAATTTCGTGCGCATGAACAAAACAATAATCAACCCCCAACTCCGATCATTGGTTTAACCGCCCATCCGGTGGCTGATGTAGAAAATGAGTGTTTGCAGGCAGGGATGAATCGAGTAATTACTAAACCCTTGCGAAGCAACATGCTGGAGGAATTTTTGGCGCATTACAGCACGATACAAACTGACGAGTTACCCACCACAAAATTTGAATCCATGCTGCCAATTGATGAGTATCCATTATTTGATTTGACGCACGGCATAAATAATCTAGGCTCAGAAACGGCACTCAAAAAAATAATGCCTCTATTCATTGAAGAAAATGTCAAAGATTTGATAAAAACAACACAGGCTTGGGAAAAGCAAGATCTCATTGAGATTCATAAAATTACCCATAAGATAAAAAGCAGTGCCCTTTATTGTGGCACCATCCGCATGCGCCAGGCATGCGAAGCTTTGGAACGACATTTCCAACACCATCCGAAAATATATCCGCAAGCACTGTACCAACAATTTCTGCAGGTTCATCAGGAGACCATAACAGCGGTCCGAGATTGGATTCAACAATAACCAATTTATAAATGAATTTTAAACTGAGTCATCTGATGTATTACTGAGCATTATTATGCAAGCATTTAATGTTGCATTAACAATAAACAATATATAATTAAGTAGTTCACACAGACGAAGATTATTATGGTTGGCTATTTCCTTCTTAGTGATGTTACTTATCCGTTTTTATTTAAAAAAGCTAAAGGTGACATTGAAACCAATGTTTCCGCGTTAGCCCTGACACTAGAACACCGTAATAATGTGATTATTGTGCATAACTCAATACCCGTTGAATCACTTAGTACATTTCTTGCATTTCTTGAGACAAGAAAAGATTTAACTAAAAAACATATCTTGTTTGGAGTGGAAGGCGAAGGAGCTACCGAACGCCACATTGTCACCATGCATCTTCCCCCAAATGGAGCACAACCTAAAGTCTATGACTCTAAATACAGCAATCCTGAGCGTTTCTTTTCATTACCTACGGCAAAGAATAGCATTGGCGGCATCCTTAGGGCTATGTTTCATTCTCTAAATCCATTTGCAGAACGTGGGCAAACAGTGAGCTTGGGCCATTTAGGGATTAACCAACCAGCCACATACTATGGCTTAGGAACCCAATCATTTTTTGATGGCATTACTTGTGGTTATCATACGGGGCATCTCATCAAAACTTTAGCCGATTTACTTGAGGATGCTCCCGATTTCGATCCAAGTCCTGAAGCGCTTTTAGATGAATTAGTCGCTCCGGTAAGCAATTCGGCAACAGAGCTTCATGCTCAAGATGCCCCAAAAGTCCCCCAAACCTCCTTTTTCTCCTTTTTGAAAAAGGCCTGGCAGGATACCTTTTTACCTCTTGTGAATGAGGGTGAACGAAATAACTATCATTTTGGGCACTATTTTATGGGATGGCCCTCACAAGCAAAAGGCTCTAAAATTGCTTATTTTATTACGTTCAAGTTTATTACCAGCCCATTAACTAATTTGCTGTCACTTGCTCTTGAGTTCCCGCTTAATTTGCTCAGTGAAACATTCTCCTTTTTAAAAAACCAGCTCCTCTCTTGGGCACCAACCAATGCATTCACCCAGAGCATACGCAGTGTTTTGCTGCTTACCACTATCGGACTACAAGCGCTGTTTAAAGGTGCAAACTATCTGCTTAGAACCATTACCTCACCGATGGCCAGTTTTAAAGCAGCACATAAAATCCATCCTGCTTTAGGATATCTCAGCGCGTTGGCCTCAGTATGTTTTATTGGCGGAGTAATAGCGACTCTCGCCGTATTCGCCCCACCTATCGTCGCAGCCCTTATGCCGACTATGGGGCCTGGAGCATTATCGATGCTCTCTACTCTCGCCTACCCCTTTGCCCAGTTATTTTCTTTAATAGGCGTATCGCTTTCCGCGGCTACAGGAGCAACACTCTCTTTAGCGACCGGAGCCTTGTCTTTAGTTGTCCTGCATTCACTCGGTCGCAAAACCATTTATCCTGAGAGGGATCTAGGTGTAACGCCCTTTGATGATAGTGATATTCCTCAAACAAGTAATGTAAGTGCCCATATGGGAACAACAGATGCCCAGGGTAATGCTCTTGATGATGGATTCGTTGAGATAGCGGTGCCTGATTCGAGCGACATGTTAAAAAGCAGTTTTGGAAAACGTAACTCAGAAAAGCCTACTGAGCAACCAAAAATTGTGGCAGGAAGCTCAGACTTCAGGATATCATAGGTTAAAGTCCAAAATTTTTGTAAAAACCATGCTTCCCATGAATACACTTGATACATTAATAGCTGAAGTGGATAATGCACTCCGTACTTTATTTCCTCCTGCACAAAGAATGAGTGCTCGCCCCTCACCTGCAGAACAAATTAACGACACAAAGCTTTCGATACCAGAAAAGAAACACATTGCCGGTCTTATGAGGGTCAATCATGCGGGGGAAGTTTGCGCTCAGGCACTTTATCAAGGCCAGGCTCTAACAGCACAACTCACGCATGTAAAACAGCAAATGAGCGATGCCGCGGCTGAAGAAACGGATCATTTGGCCTGGTGTGAAAGACGATTGGCGGAATTGGATTCAAAACCAAGCATCTTAAATCCTTTTTGGTATGGCGGCTCGATGATTTTAGGAGCAGTGGCGGGCTTGGCCGGGGATAAAATCAGCTTAGGCTTTGTTGCAGAAACCGAGCGACAAGTCTCGACTCATCTCCAACGGCATTTAGATAAATTGCCCGAGCACGATAAAAAATCGCAAGCGATTCTCATGCAAATGAAAAAAGATGAAGAACAACATGCAGCAACTGCGTTGAAGGCTGGGGGTATTGAACTTCCCTATGTCGTGAAACAGTTAATGCGTGTTGTTTCTAAATTAATGACTAAAAGCAGTTACTATGTATAATAGTCAGATGAAAACGGAGCAAAATCCGCAATTAAGTGGTTGAAATTCTAGAAATTAAACTAGATAAAGCTATGGCGCAAGGAACTATTGGATATGGACTCGGCCATTTTATTCACACTTTTTGTTATCTTGATTGCCTATGTCTTTGACTTTATCAATGGCTTCCATGATGCCGCGAATTCTATAGCGACGATTGTTACTACTAAAGTTTTAACTCCTAAACAAGCCGTATTATGGGCTGCTTTTTTCAATTTCATCGCTTTTTTAGTTTTTAATTTAACCGTAGCAAAAACCATCGGTGAGGGACTGATTAATACTGATCTTATTGATGCACATTTTATTTTAGCGGCATTGGTCGGTGCTATCTTTTGGAATCTTGTCACTTGGTATTATGGACTTCCATCAAGCTCAACACACGCGCTTGTTGGCGGGCTAGCCGGTGCTGCAATAGCCAAAGGAGGATTTTCATCCCTAAAAATATCAGGTTTTATCAAAGTTGTTGGAGGAATTTTTATTTCGCCGGCGTTTGGATTATGCGTTGCGCTGCTTGTGGCCTATTTTTTTAATCGATTTTCACGCCATAAAAAGAAAACTGAACTGAAACTTTTTAAAGGATTTCAGCTGTGTTCTTCAGCACTACTTAGCTTGACCCATGGCAGTAATGACGGACAAAAAACCATGGGTATCATTTCTATCTTGCTGTTTTCATCCGCCTGGATTCAAGGCCCATTTTATGTCCCCTTTTGGGTGGTTATTTCATGTCAGGCTGCCATTAGTTTTGGAACGCTGGCCGGTGGATGGCGCATCGTCCGGACTATGGGTACCCAAATAACCAAACTGGATACCATGAAGGGCTGTGCTGCTGAAACTGGCGCCGCCGTTTCGCTTTTTATTGCAACTCAATGTGGGATTCCCGTCTCAACCACCCATACCGTAACCGGAGCAATTGCTGGAGTAGGTTTAACTAACGGGATTGTAGGTACCCATTGGCCTGTGCTCAAAAGAATTTTCTTTTCCTGGCTCATTACAATTCCTGCAGCAGGAATAATTTCTGCCGCATTGACCTTAAGCCACATTTAAGAAGAGCTGGCTCCAACCCCATCAAAATTCCTTCTCCCTGGAGGGAGAAGCTCAGGTCGGATGAAGGTATGGATTTTGACTAATGAACCTTCCCACCCCTCTCCCACTTGTGGGAGAGGAGATTTCTAAACTCATGCAACCAACTGAAATACTTGCCTATTTTTTTCTCAAAGTGCTATGGCTGTAACTAAAGGAAAAATAAATTACCAAACCCACCACCATCCAAATCACAAAACGGATTAAGGTAATTGAAGGCAAATGAATGATTAAATAAAAACAGGTTGCCATCCCTAAAATAGGTACATAGGGCATCCCGAGGGTTTTGAACGGACGTTGCATTTCTGGCTTTTTATAACGTAAAAACAATACGCCAGCACAGACTATAAAAAATGCAAATAAAGTACCTACATTCACCAGTTCAGCCAAAATATCCATAGGAATAAAAGCAGCTAGTGATGCCATTAAAACACCGCACAATAAAATAATTCGTATGGGAGTGTGAGTCGATGGATTTGTTTGGGAAAAAAACTTAGGTAATAAACCATCACGCGTCATTGCTAACATAACGCGTGTTAAACCATAAAATAATACCAACATGACTGTAGTCAATCCTGCTATAGCACCAACACTGATCAGGCTGGCTACGGATTTATAACCTAAAACTAATAAAGCATGGCTAATTGGAGATGCAACATTGAGCGTACTGTAGTGCGCAATTCCTGTTAATAATCCGGAAACGATAATATATAAAACGGTACAAATAAATAATGAACCTATTATTCCTATGGGCAAATCACGTTGGGGGTTGATTGCTTCTTCAGCAGCTGTGGATACCGCATCAAATCCAATATAAGCAAAAAATATCAATGAGGCGCCTTTAATTACGCCCTCCCAACCAAAAGGTAAGAATGGTGACCAATTGGCCGGGTGCACTTCTCCTGAGGCGATCACAATAAACAGAAGAACCACAAAAAGTTTGATCATCACCATAATATTATTGACTCGGGAGCTTGATTTAACCCCCCAAATTAATAAAGCGGTTAAAGTCGCAATAATCATGCAGGCTAATAAATTAAAGATACCCCCATCTGCCGGCCCATGTAAAAATACTTTAGGAAGATTTATTTTTATCGCCATCAGGAAATCATTTGCATAACTGCTCCAACCGACAGAAACTGCAGAAACAGAAATAGCATATTCCAACAACAAGTCCCAACCCACAATCCAGGCAATTAACTCACCAAAACCGGCATAAGCATATCCATAAGCACTGCCACATCCACCTATAGATGCAGCCAGCTCGGCGTAGGATAAAGCTGAAAAGATACAAGCAAATCCAGCCAGTACATAAGAAAAAATAACCCCGGGTCCAGCATCTCTTGCCGCAACAATTCCGGTCAAAATAAAAATACCAGCACCGATAATGGCCCCAATACCTAAAAGAGTGAGATCAAAAGCCGTTAGACATTGAGTAAGCTGGGATTCCCCCGCCAATGATGCATTGATCTCTTTTTTACGAAACAAGTCCATGGTATGCTCACTATTTTGAAGCTCATATTTCTATATAAATAAGCAAGAACGCTGCCAAATCAAGACTAGGAACCCCTGATCAAATTTATATTTGTAGTATAGATCTCGCTTAGGTTTAAATTAAATGAAAAACTTTACCTTACCAATGATCATTATTGGTCTATTAACACTGTTTTCTTTTAATACGTACAGTAGTAATTCCTCCATTATTTCTTCTTCATCTGTAACGCAAAAAGAACAAGAAAGCAATAAAGTTGCTTTGACAACCGATGAACCTAAAGGGTGTAAATATTGGCTTCCATTATTTAAACCTTTTTGCCATCGCCTTCATCAGGTATGGACTGAGGGAAATACCGATCTTTATCTTTCTGGTTATGCATGGCATAACCGCTTTACCTATTCAGCCGAACGGCTCCGAGAAAAAAAATACAACGAGCTTGCATGGGGCGGCGGATTTGGAAAAGGATTTTTTGACGAGAAAGGCAATTGGCACGGTCTGTACGCCTTTGCTTTCCTAGACTCGCACCGTAACTTAGAACCAACGGCAGGATATGCTTATTTGAAAGTAGCAAACCTGACTAAAGAGTTTAAAGCAGGTTTGGGATTTTCTATTTTAGTTACAGCACGTCCCGATATTCTCCACAATATTCCTTTTCCAGGAGCAGTGCCATGGGCTGGGGTATTTTATAAAAAACTTTCCCTAAAAGCCGCCTATGTTCCTGGTTCATCAACCAACGGCAATGTTCTTTATATTGTAGGAACATACTCTTTTGATAAGTAACAGAGTACCGTGTACCCAGAGTATTGGGTAACCCGTATTGATGCAGCATAATCCTTTTTACAGTACAAAATCTCCGGGTTACGCTGCGCTAATCCGGCTACAATAGATTACCACCTTACAAAGAAGTCCAACTGTATTTTTTAAGATAATGTGCTATGTTTTAAGGACTTCCATCAGAAAATTTATAAAATGAAATCCTTTATTGAACAAGCGCAATTTTACGCCGCATATCATCAAAACATTCAGACACGCTACACGCACATGGCAGGAGTTCCCATCATCATCTTGTCTGTAATGATCCTGTTGGGTTTTATAAAAATAATTATGCCGGGGGTTTTTGCTACAAACCTTGCCTGTATAGGTACGGTGATTGCTTTAATTTATTATTTTCGTTTAAATTGGCAATTATCTTTGGCGCTTACGCCTATAATGCTGATCCTGTTATTAATCGCCAATTGGTTTAGCCAAGACGGCCCCACAACATTAGGCGTTTGGTCATTTATCATTTTTTTTATAGTGGGTTGGGGTTTACAATTTTACGGCCATTATTTGGAGGGCAAGAAACCCGCTTTCATGGATAATTTATGCCAAGCGTTCATTGCTCCTTTGTACTTAGTTGCCGAACTCTTTTTTATGGCCGGCTTCATGTCCTCGTTAAAAGCACAAATATACGGTCCTGATAAAGATACACTCTAATACTGTAGGTTGGGGTTTTTCCCCAACCTGCTCCCGATAAGATTAAAGATGTTTTTAGCTTTGACTGTCATCAGAATAGATTGTTTTGCTTTCCAAATGAATCTTACGAAAAAACTGATGAATCAGAGGGGAAAGTATAATCACCATAATCGCAATAAAAGCCAAACCACTGAATAGCGCGTAACATCCGGCAAAAATCTTTCCAGGAATTGTTACCAAATTGGATGCAGGCCCCATGCCTGAAAGAATCATCGAAGCATTCATAAACGAATCAACCCAAGACATTTGCTCCAAATGATGATATCCCAACATCCCTATAAAAAGGGCGGCTGCGGTCATAAGCATTCCAAAAAAAGCATTGCGCAGCATGTGCTGGTATACATTCGCAGGGGTTAGGATATTTTTTTTCTTTTGCTTTTTCATATGCACTCCCTGTACACGAGTCATCCATTCAAGTCTCAGCAAATTGCGGCATCATTATTTTAAAGCAATAATGAATTTTTTGATTGCGTTTAAAGTCCTGATCTATCGTTTGTGCGCTTATGTCTTGTACTGAATATTTTTCTTTAAGTAGAGGATCCAATTTAAATTGCCGTAAGTTAGTAGAAAAATATAAAACACCATCTGGATTTAATAACCGCATGGCAGAGTTCACTAAAGCAACATGATCCCGTTGGATGTCCAAGGTATCCGTCATGCGTTTGGAATTTGAAAAACTGGGGGGATCTAAAAAAATGACATCAAAACGATCGCGAGCGACTTTCAACCATTCTCGGCAATCCAACTGCACAAACTGATGTTTTGATAAATCAATATGGTTGAGCTTGAAGTTGTCCTCAGCCCAGCGTAAATAAGTATTAGAAAGATCGACATTGGTTGTCAATGCACCCGCTAAAGCAGCATGAACACTGGCACTGGCGGTATAACAAAAACAATTGAGAAACCGCGTTCCTGGTTTTAATTTGGCGAAACTTAAGCGCATTAAACGATGATCTAAAAATAAACCGGTATCCAGATAGTCATATAAATTGACTTTTAATTTAGCTTGGCCTTCGGTAACAATCATAGATTGTCGACTTTGCCCTAGCTTTTGGTATTGCTCACTTCCTTTTTGTTGTTTGCGTTGCTTTACTACCAAATGATTAGGCTCTAATTGTAATACTTTGGGGACCACTTGCATCACTTCCAGGCTGCGTTTCTCTGCTTTATGGGCAGGAACGCTTGCAGGCGCAGCGTATTCCTGGAGCACAGCATAATCATTATATACATCAATAGCGTATGCGTATTCAGGTAAATCGGCATCATAGATTCGGTAACAGGAAATATGATTTTTTTTCGCCCATTTTTGTAAATGACGATAATTTTTTTCCAATCGATTAAACAGCATTTGTGCACTTTCAGATAAAGTACTACTCATGCTGCCTTTAAGCTCATTCGCAAGGTGAATATCCAAACAATAAAGCTTGCACTCAAGCGCACCATTATAGAGGGTGTATTGTTTGTTGGCACGTAATCCTAAAGCCTTAGCTAGCATAGGATTAGAAGTCAAAACTGCTGCCTGCCAACCTTGATAATGTTCATGCAAAATTTTGCCGAGCTGCTGATAGAGAGGGACTAAATGGGTCGCCTCACTGAGACGCTCTCCATAAGGAGGGTTACATACGACTAATCCTTTTTTTGCTGATGCCTTCACTTCTTTTAATGCTTGAGTTTTAAACTCGACCAATGGGGCCACTCCAGCGCGTTCGGCATTTGCACGTGCGATAGCAATTATTTTGTGGTCCGCATCGGTGCCTAATAAAGTCAATGGCATCGATTTAACCTGCTTCAAGGCATCTACCCGCATCTTTTCCCATAATGAGGATTGATGTTGTGCCCAATATTGCAAGGATTGATCTTGGCGCAACAACCCAGGGGCAATCTGTGCCGCCATCATAGCCGCCTCAATAACTAAGGTGCCTGCACCACAAAAAGGATCATGTAAAGCATAGCCTTTAGAAGCCAATTCTGGCCATTTAGCGCGCATCAGTAACGCAGCAGCGACATTTTCCTTTAAAGGAGCAGCACCAGCTTTATGGCGATATCCCCTTTGATGCAAACTGTAGCCAGTAAGATCAAAACTCACCGTGACCACGTCATTTTTTAAATAGGCATGAATAAGAATTTGTGGTTTTTCCTTATCCACAGAAGGACGAGAATGATTCAATCGTCGGAAATGATCGACGATTCCATCCTTAACTACCTGAGCACCATACATAGTATTACGAATATGCTCGGAAGACCCATGAAATTCAATCGCTATGGTTTTATCATGTGAAAAAACCGTCTGCCAATGAAATTCGGTACACAGTTGGTGAAGGGCTTGTTCATTGCCGGCGTATCCGCTAAAAAGAATTAATTGGATGCGATTGGCTATTCTTGACCAGAGACATAAGGTGTATAAGGTCAATAAATTGGCCTCTCCATAAACGCCTTGCGGGTTAACCCGGGTAACCGACAGGCCTAATGCTTTTAATTCCTCTTCTAATAAATACTCAAGCCCACGCGGGCAACTGATAAATAGAGAATACTTCATTCTATGGATGACCTCAAATAGCGGAAAAGTGCTTTGGCAGCGCCTGTATTTTTTTCTTTCTGCTGATCATCAACTGCTTTTTTAATGAGTTGTCTTAAATGCTGGACGTCTTCAGGTTGATGCGCTTCAATAAATTCGGTCAATGCTTCTTTACCCTCGTTGATTAAGCGATCACGCCAATACTCAACCTCATGAAAAGATGCTGTCACTGCGCTGTCTTCCTCAAGCACCCGCTCATAAGCGGCCAAAATTTCTTCATAATCGGCGGCACGCATCAATTTTCCAATTAATTGCGCTTGTCTTCTTTTGGCACCATGACTTTTAATTGATTTTGCCTCGATAATCGCTTTATACAAATTTTCTGGCAGGGGAAGTAAATCAAGTTTGGTCAAACTTAAGTCGATAAATTTTACACCCATTTTTTGCAAAAAATCGGCTTCTCTTTTTTTCTGTGATTTACTGACTGGTTCATCCATAGCGGGTTCTTTTAATCTCTAAGTGTTCACGCCCTATTCACTGAACGGCTGTTTTGGGTTTTCTTCCGCGTCAATCATGCTTCGAAAGCCTCACATACGGAGGTATGCTTGATTCCTCAGGATCATTTTCGCGATACCTGCGCTCAAATCCAACCGTCCCCCAAGATTCAAGCATACCCTCTGAACGGTCACTTTAATCTTAAAATTAGCTCATCATACTATATACTTCACACCCTCACCAAATGAGGGCATGATTTTACTGATACTTATTCTGCTGCAACAAGGGAAGCAGGTCTTGGAGTTTGTACGTACTGTTTGCTGGGTCTGGAACGTAAATAGGTACGTCCCACAGCAAAGAAATTATAAATCAGGATGAACAATAAAAGGTAATGCAACCAGGTTATGGTTAACTCCATAAAAATGGGGATAGTAATTAGGACACCCAAACAACCAGAAAGACTTAGGATCATGGTTTTCTTTAGAGGAATTTTATTATGTTTTAAGAATACCAATGTAGTTAATGGTTGTTGCATGGCTCCAGCAGTAGTCATAATTGGAAATGCTACCACAGGCGAAATATTCATTAAAAAGAGGACACCTTGCACCATCACGAACAAACCAACGCCTACCGAAGTTAAAGCGCCACAGACCACCATTGCTAAAAAGCCTACGATCAATTTCCAGGAATGCAACTCCGTGAGCTCACCACCAACAGGTAACAAACGGAATTGGTGTGAAATCAAAAGCAGAATAATTAACGCAAAACAGCATATCATCGACAAACGGATTGCTTGTTTGCTTAAATGACTTACTACAAACCCACCCAGCAAGCCACCAACACAGGTACCCATAACTAAGGTTAGGAGAGTGGTTAAATCCACATTAATTAACCCCATAAAAAACAAGGATTCGATTGTTCCCGGGATTACTTGTGCTCCATTATTGACAGCCGGCATTTCATCATCACGGAATGTGCCCAAAAACTTAGCCAAAGCGACGTTAACAGCGAAACTACCGACGCCCAAAGTATCTGCAATAAAAGCAATCACTCCGCTGACAGTTAATTTCAAATATTGCATTAAAGATAAAGGCTCAGCGGGCTGACGAATGAGCTTAAAAACCATCACAGCTACGCAAATCAGGCTTAATACCAAAATGCTTAGAGTAATAAAAAAGATGACCATTCGGCTAACAACCTAAATAAATATTGAACTGCGTATTATATACTAATTCCATTGCTCAGCAAATAACACGCAGATCAAAAAAGGTTCTTTGTGAGCTGAGTAGAGACACAAATAAGCCGTTTTTGACGCAGTTGTATAATTAGGAAACAGCAGGTTGGGCCTTGGCGCAACCTACTGCAATAGCATTAATGAACCGCACAACTTGTGGTACTTACACCGACTTGATCAAAAACTGATTGAACCATTGGTTGATCCACACTCAAATCCTTTGCAGCATAAAGCACGCCACAAGCACCCCTGGTAAAATTGGTCGTTGGTGTCCAATATTTGCTGTTGGCAATGATCATCATCTGATAAGCCTTTTTAATTCCTATATTCTTCGCCAATAAGTAAAATGCTTTATTGAATATCCCACTCGCTGTATGCACTATAAAATTTTGTCGCTCTTGAGGGTTGGGAATACGTGATTTAGCGTACGCAACTAACTCAGGGTAACTAATGGCACAATAGGCGCCATGGCTTTGAGCTAAGTTTTTATCCAAACAATCAGCAGAACTGCCATCTGAAGAAGGGAAATCCATAAAGCGCAAGGCCTTACCAAAAGAGTCGCGTACAATCGTCTCGCCGATCCCCCATGTTACCGTATTGGGCTCCAGATAAAGTTTATTATAAAACTGAGGAAACTTTTCCAAGAGATAAGCACGTGCTGCTTGACCGGCCATATCTGACAAAGATTCATTAAGAGCACCGGACTGATCGTGGTATTCAAGATTTGAATGCTGTTCGGTAAAACCATGTGTGACCTCATGACCCGCTACATCCAAAGAAACCAAAGGATAAAAATCCTCACCATCGCCAAAAGACATGAATTGCCCGTCCCAAAAAGCATTATCATAATTTTGGCCAAAATGAACGCGCATCACTAGCTGCATTGGGGTCCCATTCGTATTTTGCAGTGCGTTGATTCCATACCATTCCTGGTACATATCGACAATGGTTTGGCCGAAGTAATACGCATCATTGGTTGGCGAAAAGGCACCATTAACGTTTTCTTCCAAATTTTTGTTGCAGGAATATTGAAAAGGAGTGCTCAAAAGATCGTCCCAATCCCAGGCCGATCCTAGATTAACCAGTTTTACCTTGGCTGTATCCATAATGCATTGACTGCCATTTTGGATTACCTCCAAAAAAGGTAATCCATCTCTTCCATACCAATACTCATGAACTTTTTCATTGCCACCGGGGCCACTATCCCTATAATTTTTAATGTTATTCCATTGCTTGGTGATCTCACCGCTTTGTGCATCAACAATAAAAAATGGCCATGCCGGCTTATTATCAGTCTGAGTTGTTTTAAATGAAACCTGATAAACCAGTTTCAATTCATTCTGTTGCTCTGCTCTAATTTGTAGCTCGCCCATCTCTTCATAAGTAGGCATTGGCGAATTAAAACTGAACCATGATTTTTTAGCTAAATCAATGGCTTGATTCGGGGTCAGCGCAGGTTGTATATTCAATTGGATGTCGTTGAGTAAATGTCCGTTTACCTGTCCATCCTCTTTAGTAATCATAATTTGTGCCCCAACAACAGGGATTCCTCGATACATTTGCTGATATCGCATAATAGTTTTTGCCCGCTCCTGAGTCTGGTTAACTGGCTGTAGGGTATTTTTTTCTGCACTTGGAGTTGCTGCCTTGCGTGCACTCACAGGAGAGGGCTTCTTAAGTGAAAATTGAGACAGACTACTTAATGGCGCCTGATATAAATCCAGTTCCGTTACGGCAAAGGCATCATATGCGACCAAAACAAGAGTAAAGCCTAGAAGTTTTTTTATCATAAAAATCACTCAAAAAACTCAGAATGACACCATGATGGCATGAAAATAAACACTTCACAAGTCAATTGTGCAAATTTTTTTCTATGTGTTCAGGGGCAAACAAAGTCTTTTTTTTCAAAGGATTAACTAATAGAGCTTACAAAAACTCAATATCCTAAGTCTGCAATTAACTAAAATAATACCAAAATTAAAAATACAGTTAATCATGTCAATAGAATCAATTAACTAGGAACCAGCAGGGCTAAGAACCCTGCTGTTTTAGCTAATTTGCCAAATTACGAGCACAGCGAATACCAAACGCAAAATTCTTCCCATTAAGCAGTTGCTCACTGGGTGGGAAGCCCGTCTGAAATAGCCTGTTCCAGGCAAAAATGCCTACATCAGATGATTCGGTACTACTCCAGTATTCACCAGGATCAACTATCCCACCAATACCCTGTAAGAACAATTCATTGAGCATATTCGTGCTACCTGGGGTGCATAGTGAAGGACCAAAGGGATTAAATGGCCCTAATTCGCACATTGCCGGTAAATGCCAATCTAAATATCCTCCATCGCTAATGCCTCGGCATACGCCGGCGGAGTAGGTATTACCGGTCGAAAAGAAGGTAACCATATTACTGGTGTTGCAGAATCCATCATCTGGACCATCGCAATTCGCCTGTCCCAGACTAATAACCGCAGGGTAAGACGGTGATGTAGCGTTAGGAGAGGGCGAAGTGGGGCTAGAAGCGTCTCCTATCCCCCAAATCGTAGTATCTACCCCTCCTGGACTCCAAGTAATGCCAGTCGCGGGTGGTACTTGATCATTTAATGCGGCAACAATGCCACCGATACTGGCTGTAGTAGGTGTTGTATCGTCAATTGAAAAAAGATAGCCGCTTTGATAAATACATCCATAACCCAAAATCACGATATTGGCAGTTGCTGGAGGGCCAGACACCGGCAGGAATTCTATAGCACTTGGAGTCGGCGAACTCCCTAACGTACAACTTGACGATGAGGTGGCAACAGCTCCTGGATCAATAGTCATGGAGCACGAGGCGCCTGGTAACAAATTAACCACACTGGAACAATTATCTATCGAAACGGTTGCTGAACCAGGTAATGGCGGTATTGGCGGCGCCACACCACTCAGAGTAATCGTCTGAGTGCTTGTATTAGTCACAGTAAAGGTCCTTGGAGCGCCTCCCCCTAGACCCGAAAGTGCTAGAGTGGATGGATTAACAACAAGTCCCGAGTTCGGAGTAACAAAATCACTGTAAGCAGCAAGGCCTTTGCCACTGGCATTATTAGCGACCACTGTAAAAGTATAAGTTGCTCCATTGGTAAGACCCGATATCGTAGTCGTTAAAACAGAACTGGCTACTGTTACCGGTGTTTGTGCCGTATTGCCAAGAAATGGGGTAATGGTATAGCTTGTAATGGGAGAATCGCCTGTATTTGTAGGCGCCCCCCATGTCAGTGTCGCTTGTCCATTTCCAGTGACTGAAGTTAAATGAATCGGTGCTCCGGCAACTGCACCAAGCACCGTAGCCGGTAAGCTGATTGTATTCGTGTTGGCGCCCTGGATAGGAATACTTTGTGTCGTTGCTCCTGTTGCATTAAACGTTATCTGGCATGAGGCCCCAGGCGGTAAACTGGAACCGCATGTTGTGCTTTGTACGCTAAGAGGACTGGTTGGTGATGCCGTAACATTGCGTGCGGTTGTATTTCCAAAGTTGGTTACAGTCACCAATTGACTTCCACCGATAGTTGTCGTAAAAGTTGCGGGAGTGACGCCTAATGTAGGCGCGCACTGAAAAGCCTGAATGTTAAAAAGTGTGGTGCTGGTATTGGTTCCTTTGACAATCACATTGGGCACGGTAAATGCTACCGGGGCATTCGTAAAAAAAGAAATCGTGCAATTTCTTCCTGGAGGTAACGTAGTAGGGCAACCATTATTTTGCACCACATAAGTATTAAAATTAGAATCAGTCGATGAGGCACCAATGTTCATCGCATTAATACGTGAATTATTAGTAATCGTAATAGACCCAGGTTGAGACAAACATCCTAAATCTTTTTGAGTAATCTGAATCGTACAATTTTGTAATGAGGGCGAGCAATTGTTCACAGCATTTTTATTACTGCCATTGACCTGTATGCTCAATGACGCTGTGTTAGTCGCTGGTTGAGGGGGGCTCATTGAAGCAAACACCGGGGTGGCAACAATTAAAAAACAGAGTACGCTTAGCTTATTACCAATGGTCATCATCTATCCTTAATGAGTTGCATTATTTACTAAAAGAATCGGGTTCTATAATGCATGACAAAAAAAGCTATTATCACGTTTATTTTTCATAGAATCCAGAAAATAAAGAAGCAAAATGCACCTATTAAATGGGTTAATCTTGAAAAAAAACATTTCTATTGAATCTTAAAGTGTGACGTGTTCTTTACTCACTAAAGGTTCAATTAGTAAGACTCCATCACATCGATTCATACTATTGCAAAAAAGATGGTCTCTGTATATGGTTGCATAAAAACGCGTTCCGTTAATTAAGGATGATTTTATGAGTCGCTCAACACTACGAAGGTTATACTTTGTTCTCTGTTTAATTGTTCCGACTCAGCTATTATGGGCGCAGGAATCTCCGAAAATAAAAGAAAAAGCCTCATTAACCATTAATGTTGGAACTACCGGACAAAATTGTTCTAATTCATTACAAAACTGTGTGATTCAAATTAGTCAAAACTTACCTCAGTGCCTCTCTAATCCTGGCACCATTACGATCACTAACAATTCCAGAATTGTGGCGAAAAATATACACGCATCATCTGCCGACAGTAATTTTATTAATTATGTCGTACAAAACAATGGATGCCCAGCTTCATTACAACCTGGGCAAAGCTGCAGCATTTCCTTTTTTACCAATACTTCAGTAGCCTTCTTAATTCCTAATGTATTAGTCAAAGGAACCAATACCACGTCAACTTTTTTTAATATGCACGCTTTGGCATGCCTTACTCCGCAAGCGCGGCTAAGTGCCACCCCCACCACAGTCAATTTAGCCTTTGGAGGGGCTTCACAGAACGTCACCTTGACCAATATTGGCAATGCAAATGCGAGTAATATACAGGCTACCGTGTCCTCTCCTACTCTGGGTATTTCCGTAACAAACAATTGTCCTTCTTCTCTAGCACCAAATGCGTCTTGTCAATTCACCTTCGTTTCGGATTCCAGTTCGGGTACTACCACCGCAACAATCCTTGCCAGCAACGCCTCAAATTCAGCTCCAGTAACCATTAATGTCAGTTCAGCTCCCGCCACGTTAATCTCGGTTCCTGCGACTGCAATTATTCCTGTTGCCGATTCAGTAGGTGTTAGCATTACGGTCATGAATCTAACCAGCAATCCAGCCTATAATGTGACCGTAAATCTACCCCCTGCCTGGACAACGGTGAGTAGTACCACATGTAGTGTTATCCCAGGAAATGGCTCATGCAGCTTAACGATTACTTCCAACGCATTTACTGGTTATGTTGCTCAGGGTGGGATATTGGTTAACGGGGCTAATATAAGCTCTCCTCCGACAATGGCCTTAGCTTTTTCTATATTTGATTATTTGATATTTTCCGTTCAAGGCCCCAATATGTATGTAATACAAAATGCTGATTCAGCATCCCTATGGAGTGATGACTCTCCATCGCCCCCGTTTCCCATACCTGGCATCACTGAAACGTCTAAAGTCTCTAATAATCCGCCTGATGCATGCAACGGTGCTACTGAAGGCTCATGTAATACACAACAAATAGTGAATCATTATGGCCAGTTTGCAACGAATAATGCTGCTGCTTTATGTTATCGCATTCAAAATGACAATACCGGTTTAGTCATGCCAGGAACCTGGTATTTACCTGCGGTTTGTGAGCTTGGAATCTATGAGCCCAATTTGCCTAATGGCAGTGATGCGGGATGTCCTAGTGGGTTCCCCAATATTGTGACTAACCTGTATAGTTTAGGCTTTTTGACTGACTTGTCAGGCCGATATTGGAGCTCTACGGAATACAATAATGCAACGTCCGATGCATGGTATCAGGAGTTTTTTGGTAATCAACAGAGTACCCAGGGCGCCGAATTTAGGGAGGACACAAACAAAGTTCGTTGTGTTCGAGTCATTGGCCCAGCTTAACGAGTAGACGATAACATTAAGGATAAATAGTATGTTTGCTAAACAATATGCAGTGCTTTTTCTTAGTCTCTGTACTTCCTTTTCTGCAGTTCACGCAGGAATAGTAGAGCGCTATGTACAAAAAAAACAAGAAGAAAGAAAACCCTTAGTTGCCGACAAAACTATTCGAGTCGGATACTTTAAGCAGTTGATCGATCACAATGATCCTGCAGTGGGTACCTTTTCACAACGCTACTACATCGATGAATCCTATGGCCTCACGGATGATTCCCCCGTATTCTTATATATTTGCGGTGAAGCAGCATGCACGAAACGTGCATTAAACGGGGCAATTAGAAATTACGCACAAAAATTTCATGCCAAAATGGTTGCCCTAGAACATCGATATTATGGGGAGAGTTTGCCTTTCAATTCCCTATCCACTAAAAGCTTACGCTTTTTAACTACGGAAGCAGCTCTAGATGATTTGGCCTATTTTCAACGCCATCTAAAAAGTGAAAGAAACTGGAATGGCAAATGGGTCGCTTTTGGGGGCTCATACCCCGGCTCTTTATCCGCTTATTATCGTTTAAAATTCCCATATCTGGTGGTAGGTGCTTTGGCCTCGTCAGCACCGGTAATGGCAAAAGAAGATTTCGTTGAATATGATGCCCACGTGACCCAAGTTGCAGGGTCTCATTGCGCCAGTCAAATGCGTGAGGTAGTCAGTGAAGTGGAAGCCAGCATGAATGATGCAGCACAGTGGGCGCAAATGAAATCACTATTTGATGCCTCTGCGGTTGCAGATCCGGTGGACTTTTTATACTTGATTGCTGATACCGGTGCTGCAGCAGTGCAATATGGAATGCGCGATGCATTTTGTTCCAGCCTGGCAAGCAGCCCAACACCACTTCAAGGTTATGCAGAGTTCGCTAAAAAATTATATAAAGACATGCATGTCAGTGCGGTAGAAATGACCGCACAAGGCGCCATGAGTGAAAACCCAAGTGAATATAAAGACGGCTTAGGGATACGCCAATGGTACTACCAATCGTGTAAGGAGTACGGATATTGGCAAAATGCCCATCCAAATCCATCGCGTTCTACTCGTTCTTCATTAATTAATCTGGATTATCATCATAAAGTCTGCCAAAGATTGTTTGGTCTAACCCATCCAGTCAATACGGCAGAACTGAATAACAGTCTTTATTTTCCTTTAATGGATATTCTAACTTCTAATATTTATTTCACGAATGGAGAAAATGATCCCTGGTCTACACTGTCTTTGGCAGAAAAAAACGGCAATGCGATTAATCCTAAATTGACTTATCACTTGATTGAAGGAGCGGCTCATTGCGATGATTTGCATAGTCCCTCCTCACTGGATTCAGATTCTTTAAAAAAAGCTCGCCAAACGATGGAGTCATTGTTAACGGAGTGGCTTAAGTCAATTTGAGCTTGTTGATTATAACCCTCATCCCTAGCCCTTCTCCCACAAGTGGGAGAAGGGAATCTAAAGCCCTGGCTCGCTTGCCGGAGAAGCAAAATCTAAAGCGCCTCCCTTCGCCCGCTTGCGGGAGAGGGGTGAGGGTTCTACTACTTAGGCTGATGGGGTGGATGCTCCTCTTCACCCTCATCTTTAGCCCCACTCAAACGTGTTCTAGGTATTCGCTCCAAAGCGTTCCATTTATCCAGTGCATCAAGAAAACAAGAAGGGGATAAAGCCTCTACCTCTTCATGAACAGGTAATTGTAATAAAGGAGGAATATCCGTCACTCCCTTACCGTTTAATTCCTGTATCAGCTGTACATTTAATTCTTTAACCGTAGCGAGGGTAGATATGCCGACAAATGGAGAACAAATAAGCGTCACCGGGCTTTTGTCTTCTGCACGAAAAAGCTCTTGAGCCGTGTCATCTTGATGCACCAATCCTTGATGAGGCCCCATTAGCTGTGCATCATGCATTTCTCGCTGAATTATTCCAAATTTATTTTCCAATTGCTGTAACCAATCATCGCCTAAATGTTTTTTTAAAAATTCTTTTGTTTCATCACCTTCAATTAACTTGTCTAGCCTAATCCGATACTCCTCACTGTAGAGAAATTCAGATAAGACAAATGCATCCTTTTGGTACTTTGTATGAAAAAACATAGGCGCACCACCCTTCGTCGCTTTAATCTCAAAAACCATCACATTAGAAGAAAGATCAAGATCATGAGAAAATCCCGATCTCAATGCCCACTGAGCATCATGATAAAGCTGAGATAAACGAGCGCTATCATTGATGATGCCCGAGGATTCGAATACAGCCAAATCATGAGTAAGTGAGGCTAAATCTGCTAAAGCCCCTAATTTGGATAGGGTTATTTTGTCATGATCATCAAAGTGAGTTTTGTGCCAATGCCTTGATTTAAAGGTTAAATTTCTTAGGGTCTTAATCACAGCAAAACTAATTCCTGTATCTTGCTCTTTCAGTTTCCCTAACTCCAGGATTTTTCTATTTAGCTCCAAATTACCCATCGCTTTTTCTAAAAAAGCAACAACACGCTCTTTTTCATTGCCTGCTAACTCGAGACCGCGAGTAGGGTTATCCGCGTGCATTAACCGATTCAGCAAAAACAATGCATCTAAATCTTCGCTGCTAAGCCCTGTTTCTTGAATTATTTCTTCTCGAATCATAAATCACCTAGTCAAGCATATGAAAAATATCGAAGCATGATTTCTTCGACTAAGTTGTCAACAAAGTTAATAAGTAAGTTAGAAAATAACTCATCATTAACGTTTTCCTGCGCTTGAAAAAGTAAATATTGCTGAGCAATAAAATTTACCATCTCACTAATGCGCTCTGGCTTTGCTAAATAAAAAAAACAATCTGGTAAAGCAATTAAAATTTTATTAATTAATTTCTGAGCATCAACATCTGAAATACCTAAGACCAGAGAAATTGCTGAACTGGATCGGTATTTACTGTGCATGTTTGCTTCACAATACTGGTCTACAATCCTATAGATTTCTTTAGCAGATTGCTCTTTTCTTGGGTGCACAGGCTTGACTCCATTAACTTGCCATTTTTTTATTCAATAATCCAATTTTAGACCAAATTTCAGCAGTTGTTTGCAATTCGTCAGATTGAGCCCAAGCGGTATTATAAAAGGGAGTACACTTCATCCGATGTGCAGTGAGGAATATCCATGCTCTAACAATGAGTTAAGATAGGAGATCCCTCGTTGCACTCGGGATGACAGAAATTGGAAACAGGCAGAGAAAAATCAGCTCTAATTAAAAGCGACCACTACGAAAGTCATCCATCGCTTGTATTATTTCTTCCTGGGTATTCATTACAAAAGGCCCATGACGCGTAATAGGCTCATGAATTCTGGCAGCAGCGATCAAAATACATTGACTTGCAGTGTCACTTTTCAAAAGCAAAGTATCCCCAGCACCAAGTTTTGCTAAGGTATCCTGTTGTACTAACTGTTCACCAATGCGAATCGTTCCTGAAATAACCAGAAGAATCGCTTGATAATCATTGGGGATATGTTGCTCTATGCTCGCACCCGGTGGCAAGATAATATCAAATAATAAAGGTCGAGTGGCAATACCGGTAATTGGAGAAATGGTCCCCTTATCCGTCTCGCCTGCAATTACTTTAATCTGACCACCTGAATCATGTGTTTCCACAGGTAATTGCTCACTTCGCATTTCTTGATAGCGAGGAAGTCGCATTTTCTCAGATGCAGGTAAATTTAACCACAATTGAAAACCATGTAATCGACCATTCGCTGAGGGCATTTCAGAATGAATAATTCCTTTCCCAGCAGTCATCCATTGCACATCTCCCGCAGTGATAACTCCTTTATGCCCCTTATTGTCTTCATGGGTAATCTCTCCATCGAGCAAATAGGTAATTGTTTCAAAACCACGATGAGGATGAGCGGGAAACCCAGCCATATAATCCAAAGGATCCGTGCTATTGAAATAATCGAGTAAGAGAAGAGGCTCAAAATCATTGCTTCTCTCGATGCCTATATAGCGATGTAATTTCACCCCAGCACCTTCACGCACGAGGATACCTTTAATTAATCGCTCTACTTTAATTTCGCTCATGAGTACACTCCATGTTCGCTCATACACTCATTAATTTACAATTCACTGCTATATAGCATAGCTCAAAAACTATCAGACAATATAAATATCGATTGCAGGCCAGAATCACTATATGTGCATTTAATGTTCGATTCGACCCTTTAAACCACATTAAGCCGATACATCTATCCCATAGAATTCAAAATAAGCCTTGCAAACAGATTTATTGCATCATACATTCACCAAATGATCATATTGAATAATATTTGGTTTTTGAATCGCTTTAAATAAAATTAAAGGCGCAAAAAAATAACCAT
The DNA here is from genome assembly GCF_900635815.1 of Legionella cherrii. Taxonomy (NCBI): domain Bacteria; kingdom Pseudomonadati; phylum Pseudomonadota; class Gammaproteobacteria; order Legionellales; family Legionellaceae; genus Legionella; species Legionella cherrii. Next base: position 794,694 of record NZ_LR134173.1, on the reverse strand, counting down.
TAGCTCGAGGTGATGCTTATGCCCGCAAAAGATGCACATAGCAATTTAATTACTGAAATAAGTCAAATAAAAACAACCGAACAACATCAGTTGATTTTGGATTTAATTCATAAAAAACAATATAGCAAAGCGCTTTTATACGGGTGCAAAAATTGCAACCCGCAAGATACCATTCTTACCGAGCTATTGGCTGTATTGATAAGAAACAGAGAAGCTCTTTTTTTGGATGTCGACATTAAAGAAAATGGCCTGGGCCCTATCGATTATACAATAACGAATCAAAATTATACGCTCCATTTTCTGCTGGAAAAGGCGAATGCCAATGCAAATAAATTTCTAAAACCAGTTTGGATGCAATTAATCGCTAATGCGGTTTATAAAATCGCAAGTCATGAAAATGCGCAATATAAAAAGGATCGTGAATCGATTAATGCTTTATTTAAGGAGCTCCCTTTAAAAAACTCATTTCTTACTGACCAAGAAAATGCACAATTCGATGTTAAACGTCTCATATGCCTTTTACACATCTTAAGACATCTGCAGCAATATCATAATAATTTAAACGACTCTTCTTTAGTTGATTGCAAACTGAGTCCTTTCGAAAGGGAAGTGCTCTATTATCGACGTATTGATTATATAAGAGAGAACATTAATAGATTTTCTATCATTATTAGTAACTTATCAGGATCTTTGCGCAGCAGATATAAGACGCAACTTGAACCTTTAAGCTGGATAACGCTGGAACAACTTGGTGGTGCAACAGCAAAAACAACCCCGGAAATGGTTTTTCATTTCGCCTTAGAAAAAAAAATAACTGATTTGCGTTTTGATGATGCCGAGAACTCGCTGTTTCTAGAGAATTCGGACAGAGAAGAGCTCGTTGAAGAAGCAATACCTTCTGTATTGCATGAGATAAATGCTTTAAATCAATTTTTTAGATCTCTGCTCACTAAAGAACTTAAACCCGAAACCCCCACAGTGGATAAACCACTGATTTTACCTAATGTAAAAGCAATAACTCGCTACTTTTTGGAAACTAAATACTTAATTGACTTACTGAATCTAGTGAATTACACCGAAGGAGAAGTCTATGATCTGGACAAAGTAAATACTTTATCCGGATTATCCGGCGTAAAAGTTTTATTTACGACCCTACCTCCTGAAGTACAATATCGCCGCAGAATCGACCTGTCGACGAAAGCAGGACAACATGCGCTGCTACGAAGATTTCAGCGCATTGGAGAATTGTTAACCGGAAAAAAATCTGACTTTACCGAATTTGATGAAACAATTGATTTTCGGGCATTAATCACCCTTCGTGATGGCATTTGTCACCAAGATGAAGGGAATAATAAATTTATTATTGATAACTTACTAAAAGATAAAGACAAGCTGGAAACAATAGCTTCCGTTGAAATGTACAGCCTATTTAAAAGAGCGCAAAAGTTTATTGCATCACGTCAAAAAGTTTATGGCGCCTATAAAGAGAATCCTAAAGAATTTTGGGCGAGTGTCCTAAAAGCAGAACAAGAACGTTTTCAAGTGGCGCAAGAAAAAGCCAAAAGCAAACAAGAAGTTGTTGTTGAAGCTCCTGAACGCCGAATACCCCAACAAGAAGAAGATGAGTTTTTTATACTCCTTGAATTACTCAAATCTGAATTACTCAAACAAATGATTACTATTCCTAATCTACAAGAAATGATTACAGAATGTCAGACACTTTTTGATGGCACAGCAGAGATACTGAGTAAAAAAAGAATAGGGGAACTTTTACAACCCTTCTCTAAGTTCAAAAAAACCGAGTATGAGTCACAATATAAGAGAATGGCGCAAATACTCACGAATGCCACCTCAAAACCACGCACTACGGCAGTTGAGCGGCAACAAAAACGATTGCAAGAACAAAATGAAGCCGCGTTACGAAAAGCGGCCAGGGAAAGTATTTTTATTGGACTAGACCATATACGTGAACTTGCCAAGCAACTTATGGCATCTCCAGTTCGGGAACATATGCTTACTCCACTGAAAAGAGTCGATGCGGCCATTGAAGCTTTAAACAACATGCAAGAATTTTTAGTGGAAGCAGGTTACCTTGTTATCGGTCAGCCTCATAAAAATTTGAAAAGCTGGGATTTATATCATGCCAGACAGGGAGGCGCTGATCTGGTCCAATTATTGGTTTCTAACCATCAATTAAGTGATGCTCTAGAATATAATGCCGGACAACTTTTACAGCATCTCGATACAATTAAAGGGTACGCGGAAGCCCATAGTTCAAAACAGTTAACGGTAGGCTACGAGGCATTAAGAAATTTGAGAAATTATATAGAGCACGGAGATCCTTTAACAGAAACCCAAGAAATAAATTTAAACAAAAATTCGCCCTCTGCATTTCAACATCAAAAAGTATTGGCGCCAAAAATTATTGAACTCATTTTTGAATTGTTACCGGATTTACTGCAGATAAAAAAGGTCATGGAGCGAAATCAGGCGCTGCAGACCCTTGCTTCTGTGCCGGTGGATCCACTTGCAACAAAAGAAATAGAATCTTCAGTATCAGTAGAAGCAGCATCTGCTAAAAAACCATCCCCCTTGGTCACCAAAAGTATTTTTTAACTATTCGGTAGACAAGATAGAGGCAGAAGACTTGCCAGCTCAAAATTGTACACCTTAGCCAAGAGAGCCCGATAATCTTAGCCTGAAGATACTCAGGCTAAGCATCGGGTGCGCATTATCTAACAAAATGTTATCGCTAGTCGTAGATTATTCAGCTGAAGAATCACCACAAACTATTGGAAAACTAGATACCCCACCAACAATAACTGCTCATTCGCTGCGTTTATAAACATCATTATTGGCCAAAGCTCCTGTTTCCAAGACTTCTGTAAGTTGGGACTAAGACCCGGCATCACATAATACAAGCCGACCCAGATCGGTCCATTTTTTAAACAAATTATTTTCTGCTATGCTTACAAAATAAGCAGTTTAATTAAAATTACCACATTCTCTTGCAGTGGAATGAAGGAGCCAATTATGTTAAGCAAAGCACAGCGAGTTGTGAGAAGCATAAGACCAAGTCCATGCCGCCATGTGCTTCATAAGCTGGTTTCCAATCGTGGCGGAGTAGGAAAACTTTTTAACGCTGCCCAAGCGCAACCTATAGCAGCTATGGAGCATGTGCCCGTTAAAAAAGCAACGATGAATTACTCTGAGCTGTGTCATATATTACCCGAAAAAAAGGTTCATCGCGGGATGTCTGGATTTAAAGAGCCGCTATGTATTGCGACAGATGGAAGACTTGGTTCTGGGATCTATGCCTCAAGACCTTTTATTTTAAATATCGCTCAATTCATCCATGACCCTAAAAGTAGTGCATTTCTTTCGACCTCACCCGATCCACACACCGTTAAAGAATATATGATTGGGTTTCAACTTATCAGCGCGAAAGGAGCCATTGCCTCCATGTGTTTACCCTGTGTTTATATTCGTCCGCAAACAGCAAGACATATCGATATTGAAGCATTTCAATATTATCAAAAACTGCTTAATGGACAACAAGAACCTGGGGAGTTTCGAAGGGTTGAAGATATTTTTGATTTAGCTCAGGGAAATAATGAAACAACAGCAATTTTGGGAGCAACAAAAGAAGATGATTGGCGTCCAAGATTTGATACAGATGTGCATAGCATAGTCCTTGTACAAGGAGCTGCTGGGCGTTTGTTGAAAGGACTAAATGGATTTATCAAGGCTTCGGAAATAGAAACGACAACGGTGATAAACCCCGACTACCGACCAAGAATTATGTCAATAGAGGTCTCTTCAACGGCCACCGCTGAAGGTGCGATGTTCCCCAAGCAATTCGAAAAAATGAATGAACGCGCACTCAAATTAGGACTAATACCGGCTGACCGTAGAATTTTAACGCTTACAGATGCTTCTACTCTAATGGGTTCTGCCAAGTACCAAAAACTTATTGAAGGTTATGAAGCGACTGAAGAAACCATGGTATTACAAAGTGTTCCTAATGAAATTGCCATTGGCTCTCCAGATCTCATTGACTATGCAGCATCGATAATTGAATCAAATCCGAATAAAAAAGCAGTTTTTTCGCAAGGACTTGATAGTACCATGCAATTATAAATCTTATTGCAACCGGAATGAAATGCAATAATCCTGTATAAGTAACTATACCCTTAGGGAATAGCGAGAATTCGTTGCTCAAACACGCTCCATGGATGCTTCATTTATCGTTCGCGTAATTCCTGGTTCTCCCTGCTTAAAATGGATTCTACACGTCGATGAATACATATCATTACCACCGATTATGACTTGATCACCTTCAGAGATTACCTCACCATGAGCATTTAAGCGTAGATTCATCGTTGCTTTACGTCCGCAATGACAGATGGTTTTGAGCTCAACAAGCTCATCAGCCCACGCCAAAAGATATTGGCTTCCCTCAAATAGCTCCCCGCGAAAATCAGTACGCAATCCATAGCTAAGAACGGGGATCCCTAGTTGATCAGTAATTTCCGTTAATTGATAAACTTGGGCACGTGTTAAAAACTGGGCTTCATCAACCAAAATGCACGCATACTCCTTTTCTTGGGCTAGGACATGTTGGTACAAATCGTCATCTGGATTAAAAATAAAAGCTTGTTCCGATAAACCAATACGAGAATGAACTGCACCATGTTGATATCGATTATCTATGGATGGCGTAAATAATAGGGTATTCATTCCACGTTCACGATAATTGTAACTTGATTGCAAGAGAACCGTGCTTTTTCCTGCATTCATTGCTGCAAAATAAAAATAGAGTTTTGCCATAGGAGCTCAGCCTTTTTGAAAGGCCTTCATCATACCCAAATTATCTACTCATGATCTACTCTAATGCTCTAATTCTATGCGAGCATCATTGTAGCCTGGTTTGCATCAATTAATTCGTTTAATCCGAGCGATTTTAAGCACTTTTTTTGTTATAGTACCAAAAAAATATTTTTTCCTATGAACACTTACAATAGAATGGAATAGCTTCCGAATACTGCATGAGATAACTATGAACTCAAAAATAAAGAACTTATTTGTCGCATTTATCTTAATGAGCGTCGCATCCCTAAGCCAGGCAGATGTTCTTCTTAAAGATACCCTTGGCAAAACCATCCCTTTTTCTTCTCTAAAAGGAAAGTGGGTACTTATTAATTATTGGGCGGGTTGGTGTAAAACCTGTATTGATGAAATTCCTGAATTAAACCGCTTTTATCAAAAACATGAAAAAGACCCCATTGTATTATTCGCCGTAAATTATGATGGCCTACCCATACATAAACAAAAAAAGCTCATTCAAAAATTCAATATTCTATATCCCTCACTCGCTTCCGATCCGGCACTTGCTTTAGGATTAGGCGACATTATTGGCGTGCCAGTGACCTTTGTGATTAACCCCAAAGGAGAGCTCGTTGATACGCTCTATGGCGGCCAAGATATAAAAACCTTAGATACAGCAATAAAAAAAGCATAAAATATTGTACGAACCGCTCATCCTGCGGGGGTACGGCGTAGGATCTTCTAATTAGAGGCTCTTTGTAGCGTATCCAGTTCACACCAGATCATGGAGATCCCTCACTCCGTCCGGGATGAGGTATTTTCCACAAACAAACGTTGTTTTTGTTCCTGAGTAATGCGAATTTTCAATAACCAATCACCATCTTCATTATGCGATTCGTTTAAAACGGAACCTAATTCATAGAGTTGTGCCCGTAGTTTTGCCTGGGTTGCTTTCAGCACTACGTTTTCAATAAGAACGGCTCCATGCAATTGGGTGCTAATTGCTTCTTTGAGTAAATCCAGTCCCAAATTGGATGCCGCGGAGATCCATACTTTACATTTCCCTTCCTGATAATCTACCTTAGGCTGATACCCTTCTTTTAAATCAATTTTATTAAATACCAGAAGGATAGGAATATCATGCACTCCTAACTCATCCAAAACCTGTTGCACTGAAAAAACGTTATCTCGCCAATGAGGATCAGAAATATCGATCACGTGCAGCAATAAATCCGCTTGTTGAGTCTCTTCTAAGGTTGCACGAAATGCCTCGACTAATTGATGCGGTAAATCACGAATAAATCCGACAGTATCGGTTAAAATCACGGAAGAAGAGCCCGGTAAATTGAGTTGACGCATCGTAGGATCTAATGTCGCAAACAACTGATCCGCCACATAAATGCTTTCCCCTGTTAATGCATTGAACAAAGTAGATTTACCGGCATTGGTATAACCAACTAGAGACACAGTGAGTAAAGAAGCTTTGCGTCTAGCCTGACGGTTTTGATCTCGATTGCTGCGGACTTTTTCCAAACGCTTATTAATGTATTTGATGCGCTCACGCAATAATCGACGGTCGGTTTCTAATTGCGTTTCACCAGGGCCCCGTAATCCGATACCCCCTTTTTGGCGTTCCAAATGAGTCCAACCACGGATTAAACGCGTTGATAAATGCTGTAATTGAGCCAACTCGACTTGCAATTTCCCTTCAAACGTTCGTGCGCGCTGAGCAAAGATATCGAGAATCAAACCGCTGCGATCAACTACTCGGCACTCAAATAAACGTTCCAAATTTCGTTCTTGTGAAGGGGATAATTCATGATTGACCAGCACCAATTCTGCATCAAGCGCTTTAACCAGCTGTGTAATCTCTTCCGCTTTCCCTTTACCTATATAATACTTGGCATCTGGGGTTGCCCGCGTACCAACTACACAATCCAAAATGTCCGCATTTGCTGAAAGAGCTAATTCTTCAAACTCCTGCAATGCCTTATCCGCATCAATTCCCGGTAGGGCTAATTGCACCAATACTGCCCGTTCACCACCTTGAGGACGTTCAAACACTCAATTGTTCTCCGAAAAATAGGTTTTATTACTCCAATTGAGGAATAAAAATTGAAAGTGAGCCTTCGTACGACCTAAGGCTGTTAGCACATAATATATTTTCACTTTCCCTCTCTTAATTTATCATACAGCTACCTGGGGCTGACAAGCTTAAGTCTGCAAAAGTAAGCCCATTAAAAGGGTAAGTATTATGTCAAAAGAAGAAAAAAAACACCATGTGATCATAGGCCAAAAAAATTAGCCTATGTACAAACGGTCGTGTTATGGCTCTACTTAAAGATATTAAAGAACTTTGGGAGAGTTATTACCAGCTGAACCTAAGTTCTGTTTTTCTATTTCTTCTTTATCATCTTTCTTATCCTGCTCGGGATCTTCTTTTATAAGAAAGTGGTTTAAATTACGAACTGCTTGGCCGGATGTGGTGCGAGAAAAAAAGGTTTTACTCTTAGCGAAACGGCTTATTCCTGTACCAAAAGCAATATTTAAAGCTTCAGCCAAAGTTTCCATAATAGCGATTATCCAAGACCGACGACGCACATCAACAACAGACAACATGTTTTGAGAAACCTGTTTAATCCGACCCTCAAACTCTTTTTTAGACGTGGGTTGATGCAGATTATCAAAGACTACTCCATATAAGCCTTTTCGATACTCTTGCTCTTCTGCTTCAAATGCTTTGGCTTTGGCTTTTGCTTTGGCGTCTGCAGGTGCTGTTTCTGTATTCCAGCGCGCTTTTATTTTAGTACAAGTTTCTTCAATTTGAGCAATACAGCTTCTAAATTTCTTACCTTTGGGGTCATCACGCAAATACAAGCTAAAAACATCTTTTCTATGACGAATGGATATTCTTTGTGGATCGTAACCAAGCTGCAGCGAACAAAGAGTATCAATCATTTTGGCTTTAGTTTCGGCTGAGATGTTTTGCATTTCGTTAATTTTGAATAAAACTTTGCGGAAATTTTTCGCCGCAGAGGTATCTATAGTCGCCCATTGATAAGCCTCTCTCTTTGCGACATCTAACTTTAGAGAGATTAAAATATCCATCGCCTTAAATTTGTCGCTGCTGGAATCTAATAAATGTCTCAGTTGAGGTTTAGTGGGAGTAACGGCTGCATCAACTATAGCGATTAAATGTTTATTCTCTAAAAAATTGAGAACCTTGGAGCGGGTATCGCCTCTTTTTGAGGTGATGTCCAGAATATTACCCTTAATTACCTGAAGCTGCTCACCTAAAGACTCTTCAGGATTAAAGTTTTCTATATCCGTTGTAGCGATTGTGCCTTTTATCAGCTGTCCTTCAGGAGTCTTCACCGTATAGTGGAATGAATTTTCGACTACTTTAATATAAAGAGTCTCGTTTTTTGTCGCTTCATCGCTTTCAGGCATTAACTCAAGGTCATAATCCATAGAAGCCAGTCTTTTGAACAACTCGTCTTTAATGTCTCCGAACTGATGTCCAATAAAGCTAACATATGTGGACACAAGTCGAGTGCTCGAAGCAATGAGATCATATTTATCTAAAGCGTTCTGCGAGTGCAGGCTTTCTGCTAGCTTAATTAGTTTTTTATTATGCTCTTTGATAGAAGCAGTTTCTGTAAGTAGTTTAAAATCCTGTTCCGCTAATTTATCAATCGTCTTAGGAAAGTTTTTATTTAATTCTTCCAATTGCGCTTTTTCAAGATTGATAGACAGAAGTTTATTATGAGATGGGTTAAAGTAAAAAAAGCCTTCCTTAGTCAGAATATATTTTGGGCTATTATATGTTTGAAGTACTTCATCCTTGGGAGTTGCATCCATTCTTATGAAGCCACAATCCTGATCCGCACCAATTGGTGGGAGACCTTCGACTATTGCGCGAAAGCCCTCCTCTTCTAAAGCCAATCTATAAAATTCATTATCTAATTCACCAAGTGCAGCGAATTTTTTATAAACCGCATTAACTCTAGAAAGTAAAGCCGGCTCTTCATAATGAGCAGCAAGAAAATCGACCATACTTCCTCTAGCCACGGCACATTTAGGCGTGGCTTGCAAAAACTCAATCGCAGACTGGAGTTTCCCAATCTCTAGATCGGGCTTTTTAAATAAAAATTCTATCGCTACGGAAGTAACTTCAGGAGTAGGTTTATTTCTATTGAGCCAGTTTAACGCATCAAGCAAATTGTGAGGTGGCTGGTTTAAATGTTCTCTAAAATGGGCCAAGGGAACATCGCTATAAGCCATTAATTCCAACATCCATAATCCTGGCGCATAGCCAGATAAATTCGATTTTAATAATTCGCGGTATTCAGGTACAACACTCCACTTATGAAGTAAATCGAGAAATTTTTTGTCTTTCTGGACAAGCTCTTTAAATGCCTCTGGAGCTCCTAACACATCGAGATCAAGAGCCAATTGATATAATATTTTTCTTTTGGGCTGATCATAATCCTTTTTTTTCAAAATTTCGTTAAGTTGCGCTGGTAAGGACAACTTTGGAGTCACAATTTTATTTGCTTGGTCTTGTGTAACTTTTATATCTGCTGAAATTAGTGCGCTTAATATTTCATTTTCTAGTATGGGCTTACATGCCTCAGCACCTTGGTTTGATATTTTTTCAACTAGAAGTTCTTTTAATCCTTCATGTCCTGCAAATTGATTAAAGGCTTTCACCACTTTTAAGTCGTCTGATAATACAGAGTAATTGGCCAATTGACCCATCTTGTCCAGGTTTATTGCCAACTCAATGCATTGTTCACTTTTCTCGACTTCATCCGCTTTTAAACCAGCAACGATTTTTCTAAAATCTGCTGAGTGTAGTACCAAGGCATACGCTTCTGAATTTTTTACTTTTAGAGTATCGAGCTTTGCAAGAGCTTCTTGAACGGACGTTATTAAATCCTTGTTGTCTAAATTCTCAGATAAAAATTGGAGCAATAATTTTGAGTTTATTTTTTCAATTCCTCGGGTTTTATTCAAAAATCCAATCAGCTTTCTGAAAGTACAAAATTGCTGCAAACGAGCTTGGTCAAAATTATAATTACTTGGAATAATATCTTTTAAAAATCCCGCGGGATTTTCTGTTATGAATGGATTTGGATATTTTAATAAAAATTGAAACGATAACGACAAGACATTTTGGTCTTTAGGTACATTGTGTTCAGCTACTTTGGCAAATTGATCAAGTCCTATGAGTTCGTCGATAAGTTGCTCTTGCTCATCCGCTCTCTGCAGTAACTCAAATATTAATTGGGAGTTCTTGCATTTATGCATTAAGTGTAAACAATCTATCCCTTCCTTTTTTTGTAAAATTAACTTCAACAAACTAGGGTCTGTATCTGCCAAATCGTTAAAAAAATTAATGAAACCATTGGTGTCCTCTTTCAAAACAGACAACAAATCATATTTTTGGAGCTGGAATAGATTATGGACTAATTTGATATGTTCCTTTTGTTCAACAGGATTTTTCTTTAATAATTCGTTATCCAGAATGGATTGCAGATCTTTGGCTAATTGACTGTCTTTATTCAGGCAATGTTCAATTTCTTCCCTACTTATCTTTAATGAAGTGACACCCATTGAGTGTAACGCAATTAGATAAGGATTGTTCATCATTTTAGTAGCTGCGCTCTCTTCAGCAACAGCTCCCTCTTTATCCACTACATTCGGCCCTTTCAAAAGTTGCATCCATTGTGGCGCTTCATCAAATGTTATAGGCCAGTGGCCTCTATTTGAGGTGATTTCCCGAATATCATTTTTTATCGTTTGCAGCTGCTTACCTAAATCTGGTTCTTGGGGATCAAATTTCTTAATATCTTTTAGCTCTATTTTATCTTTTATTAGCCCTTGAGGAGTCTTAATCATGTAGTGGAGTGAATTGCCTACTAATTTTACATAAAGGGTGTAGGCAACCATGCTTGTTTCAATTTCTGGCATTAGTGCGATTTTTTCTTGATAAAGCTTTCCAGTGAATAGCTCCGTAAGCAAATCGGCGTGTTCCTTAATTGTTCCGTCTGCATTCAAAACATTATTTAGTATTTCCCCTATACCCGATAACTCAGGAGGTAAATCTGCAGCATCTTGCAATTTCTGCAAGTATTCGGGCACTTTGCTCAAATCACCTTCTTCTACAGGTATTGAATCATCGATCATAAAAGATTTCGGATCTACCGAACTAAAGATAAACACTTGGCGTTGTTCTTTTGGCAAATGAGTATCTTTAACGACCGTAATCAACCATTGTTCGGGTTTATCTTTGCGATAAAAAATGGAGAGAGCTGCGGGCTCTTCATTTTTATCAAGGTAAGCAGCACGAGCATCTCCATAGAGAGGTGTACTGCTATCATTATCTGGGTCATTCTGATCGAAAAAAGGAACAACCCCCATTAAAAATCTAAAACCGCCACCATCTGGATCACTCTGATAATAATAATCTCTAACTGGATGTTTACCATGCTGTTCCCGCAAATAACGTTGCTCTAGTTTCTCTTTTATTCCGGGACACCGGAACACATTAACTCGCCCATACAGATCCATTTCTAGTTGCTTATTGTCCTCTTTAGGGATAATTTCTAAAACAGATGCGTGGCCCCAAGCTTGATAAACCTTTGAAAAGACACCTTGAACAAAATATACCTTAGAAACCATAGAAATATCCCCGGTCAAAAGTTAGCAAACATGGGTAATTTATGATTATTATAGAATATAATTTATTAACGCTACATTAACTGGGTATTACCGTTCTGCAAATTCTCCCCAAAGCGATGTAATCCAATAGCCGGCAAATTGAAAATATAGAATATTTTAGTCAGCTTGCAAGTAAATGGGTCATCCCCGCAAGGCGGGGATCTATCCTTGTATTAGTATTTGCGCTAAAGCAGCTATGGATTCCTGCTTCCGCAGGAACGACACCTTTCGCTTTTGCCTAACGAAACATCAAAGGTGGATAACCTCATTTAGCCTTCCTCAGCACCTTCATGTCCGGAATTTTCTTCTTCAACGGGCATTTTTATGGCACGTGATGGCACTACTGTGGAAATCGCATGCTTATAAACCATTTGTGTAATCGAATTTTTCAGCATCACCACATACTGATCAAACGAATCCACAATACCGTGCAATTTAATTCCATTGACCAAAAAAATGGATACAGGCACCTTTTCTTTACGCAATTCATTTAAGAAAGGGTCTTGTAATAAATGAGTTTTAGACATTGCCTACTCCTTATTGTTATTGTATTTTTTAAAGGCAAAACATGCATCTGATCACTTATTCGACATTTTTTCAGAAAACTTTAGATTAATTTCATGACAGTTCGCTTTTAATCCGTTACTATAGAGTCTGTTTAAATTTCGCTATCTTGAGTCAAAATGACATGTTTTTGCACAGTATAGTGGAGTGGCCAACAGACCCCAGGGAGTAGCTCCTTTGTATTATTGTTCAGTACCCGTTCTCATCTTAATTTAAGGAGGATTAAATGGTATTTACTTATGAAGAATTAATTGCCCTAGAAAATCCCTATGAACATTTAAGCGATGGTGATGCACTCGCCGAGAATGCTAAAGCATTTGAGACCTTAAGTGGAAAAGAAAAAATTGCTATAGCAACTAAAATAATCGCTGCCTGCCCGGAAGCAAAATTCAAACAATATGGCCATCACATCAAAGCATTAGGTGGCTTAATTAAAGATGAGGGGAGTTTCCACTCCGTCATCACTGAAGCATACCAAGTGAGACAACGCATCAATTCCTTACTCGATCCTCGAAATAAATCACCCCATGTTTTGTTTTCAGCTAAGGAATTTAATCCCGCACCTTTCTCTCAATTTAGTGCGCTTGCCAAGCAATTATTAGAGTGCAATGAGTCAGAAATTGCAGAACGGTTCGCTTTGTGTGTTCCTGAGCAAGAGCGCCATCAAATCGCTTTTAATGTGGGAATCGCTTTCCCTAAGAGTATTCTTAAAGAAAAAATTAATCATGCATTTTTGTTGCGTCGCAATATAGAAAAATTGTTATTAGGTGATACTCCAGATAAATTTTTTACCAGCCGTGATTATGATGGGGATAGCTGCAGGATGTTCGTCAATATGTTTCGTGTCTTATTAAAAGGCCAGGAAGAATCAATTGCCGGAAAATTGTGTGCGTTAGAATCTGTGAGTCGCTCATCGGTCAAACGCCACCTAGAGTTACTGCATACCGAAGCCTTTGATGAAACGAATCCGTTCAAATTAATTGCTGATGCCATAAATAAAAAAGAAAGCTCTGAGCAAAAGAAAAATGAGTCTCAAGGCAGTAATCGAAATGGGTTATTTAATCGTTCCCCAACACCGCCCAAAAAATCACTGTCTATGGAGCAATTTGATTTAAGTAGTGGAGCTGAAGATGAGAAAGAACTCTCCAGTGAAGGCTCATCTGAAAATAAAGAGGAAGAATATTTTGAAGAATCTAATTTCACTCCGTTTTAAACTTGTCCGCCCTTACAAAGTAAGGGCACTTTATTTTGATCCTTAATTTCAAGAGAGATATTAATGACTCACGAAAAACTCACTGTTGCCTTAGTGCAAGAAAAATGGCATGAAAACCCTAAAGAACATCAAGACAAACTAGCGTCCGGAATCAATGCCGCCGCACAACAAGGAGCGGCCATTGTTTGTTTACAAGAGCTTACCCTCAGCCCTTATTTCTGTACGCGCGCGAATGTAGATCCTAGCCCATTTATGGAAGACATCCATACAGGGCCAACGGCTCAATTCGTCAGTCAAATGGCAAAAGCTCATAATATTTGCATCACCGCCTCACTATTCGAAAAAGCCGGCTTCAATACTGCTGTGGCTTATAACAATAAAGGCGAGCTGATTGGGATCACTCGCAAACAACATATCCCCAGTGGGGAAAAATACCATGAAAATTTCTACTTTAAACCTGGGGATTCTGATTATCCAGTCCACCAAATTGCTGGGCATAAATGGGGTTTACCTACCTGTTATGATCAATGGTTTCCCGAGTTGTCGCGAATTTATGGTTTAAAAGGCACGGAAGTTTTAGTATACCCACCGCAATTGGTGGTGAACCCACAGCGCCCGAAGTCAATACACAGCCTATGTGGCAAAAGGTTATGGTTGCCCAAGGGATCATGAGTAATACATTTATCATTGCCGCCAATAGAATCGGGTGTGAAGACGGATTAGAATTTTATGGAAGCAGCTTCATCAGTACGCCTATGGGTGAAATTTTAGCGCAAGCATCTCGAGATAAACCCGCGGTATTAGTAGCCGAACTCGACTTTGGGCAGCGCGCATTGTGGGGAAGATTATTTCCCTTTGCTCAGCAGCGAGAGCCTTCTACCTACCATGATCTTGTAAAATCACGCTAATCCCTTTGGAAAATCGACCTATGAACATCAGTGCATCACCTGAAGAAAATTTATATAACATCAACAACTGGGGTGAAGGATACTTCAGTATTAATGCTCAAGGGAATATCGAAATTAGCAAGGCACCGGGGAAACCAGGTGTTGAGCTGCAAGCGATTGTTAATGAGGCAAGCAGAGCAGGACTCCATCTTCCCCTGCTCATCCGTTGTTCTGATATCTTACATGACCGTGTACACCGTATCTATGAAGCATTCACGCAAGCCATAGAAGAAAATGAGTATACAGGGCATTACAAGCTGGTTTACCCCATTAAAGTGAACCAAGAACAAAGCGTTGTTCGCGAACTGTTGAAATCACCCAATCACTCGATTGGCTTGGAGGCAGGTTCGAAACCTGAGCTCATGGCGGTAATTGGCATGTTGGGCAATCAACAACACAGCACGATCGTATGTAATGGTTATAAAGACAGTTATTACATACGTACAGCGCTGATTGCTCAGCAAATGGGACACAAGGTCTTTATTGTTATTGAGAAAATCTCGGAACTGGATATTATTTTAAAGGAATCAGCTCGCTTAAAAATAAAACCCTCTCTTGGTGTTCGTATCCGCCTAATCAGTAAAAGCGCCGGCAAATGGGAACATACTGGCGGGGTCAAATCCAAGTTTGGCCTTACCGCAAAACAAGTTCTCGAGTTGGTCAATAAATTAAAAGCGCATAATATGCTCGATTGCCTACAGCTGATGCATTGTCATTTGGGCTCACAAATTGCCAACATCCACGATATTCGCCATTGCATGCAGGAAGTGTCCCGATACTATGTCGAACTTCGGCAATTAAATGCACCAATTGATACCATTGACGTCGGTGGTGGACTGAGTGTGGATTATGAAGGAACTCATTCCAATCAGGGCTGCTCGATGAATTACAGCAT
Organism: Legionella cherrii; assembly: GCF_900635815.1. Lineage (NCBI taxonomy): Bacteria > Pseudomonadati > Pseudomonadota > Gammaproteobacteria > Legionellales > Legionellaceae > Legionella > Legionella cherrii. The sequence continues at coordinate 779,522 of NZ_LR134173.1, read as the reverse complement.
CCATGAGTATGCCACACACATTCTCCTCGCCATTCAGTATCTGTGTCAGGAGGCAAATGTCCCCGAACCCAATATTATTTCAGAATCAGGGCGCGCATTAACCGCGCATCATGCCGTGTTAATTTCGGATATTAGCGATATAGAAATCACTAATAAATCGCCTTCACTTCCAGAAATTACAGATGAAGACTCCCATGTGATTCGTGATATCTATGATACATATCACTCAATTACGGCAAGTTCACCTATTGAGATCTATAACTATGCGGAACATTCCTTAAACGAGGCTCATTCTTTGTTCAAGCACGGGGTGATTAGCTTGCAGGAAAAAGCTAAAGTAGAGGCATTTTATACCAATATATGCATGGAGCTGAAAGAACGCCTCAATGTAGAAAACCCTTCTGAAGAAACTTTATTGGCAAAAATTAATGAAGATATGGCCGTTAAGGTCTTTTGTAATATCTCGTTTTTCCAATCGATTCCAGATGCTTGGGCTATAGGGCAAATCTTTCCTATCGCCCCAATTTCACAGCTTACCCAAACACCTTATATGCACAGTGTTTTGCAGGATTTAACTTGCGATTCAGATGGAACCATTAAAGAATACCTCGGTAGCTCCTGTGTGAACTCAACCCTAATGCTTCCTCCATACGACAATAACAATCCATACTCATTAGGTTTTTTCTTGGTGGGTGCTTACCAAGAAATATTAGGTAATTTGCATAATTTATTCGGGGATACCAATTCCCTGGATGTCAAACTCTTTGACGATGGGCAATTTGAACTGAATGATTTGGTCAGTGGCGATACAGTAACTAATGTGCTGAACCTCGCTCATTTTGATACCAAAAAATTAGTCCAATCCTATGAGAAACAATTAATTCATGCAGAACTACCTAAGGAAACGACGCTTTTGTATTTAAATGAATTAAGAAGCATTTTTTCTCAATTAACCTATTTAGATGAACATATTCGGAGAAAATAAGATGACACCAAAGCAAAGTGGATTTTTTATGCCCGCTGAGTGGCATCCTCATGAGCGGTGTTGGATGGCATGGCCTTGTCATCTTGAAACTTGGTCTAAAATTGGCCTCCAAAAAGCACGGAGTGCCTACGCACGAGTTGCTCAAGCTATAGCCCAGTATGAACCTGTAACCATGCTGGTCAATCCAGGGGATGAAGAATCAGCCAAAAACATGTGTGGTGATGGAATTACGTTGTTCACACTCCCTATTAATGACTCATGGACCCGAGATACCGGACCTACTTTTTTATTAAATCAGCACCAACAATTAGCGGGAGTTGATTGGATACATAATGCTTGGGGTGGTAACTATGAAGATTGTACGCTGGATAACCAAATTGCAGGAGCAATCTTAAAACAGACTCATGCCCTAGCCTTTTCGGCACCGTTGGTTATGGAAGGTGGTTCATTTCACGTCGATGGAGAGGGAACCGTACTCACTTCGCGTGAATGCCTGCTTAATCAAAACCGTAACCCCAAACTCAGCCAACAACAAATTGAAAATTATTTGTATGATTTTCTGGGTGCTCAGAAAATTATATGGTTAAACAAGGGGTTATTAGGCGATGAAACCGATGGTCATATTGATGAAATCGCTTGTTTTATTGCCCCCGGAAAAGTGCTTTGCCTCATTACTCATGATAAGGAAGATCCTAATTATGCAACCTTGCATGAGAACCTGGAAATTCTTAAATCTGCGACTGACGCAAAAGGACGAAAATTGGAGGTTTATACGGTCGAGCAACCACCAGCCACCTATCTTGATGGAGAACGATTAACTTTATCCTACATTAATTTTTATTTGGCCAATAAAGGAATCGTCATGCCCGCTTTTGGTTACGCACAACACGACCAGGCAGCCTATCAATTATTCTCGCAGTTATACCCCGGCTATCATATTTCGCAAATTGATGCGCTGGATGTATTTGCCGGAGGTGGGGGAATCCATTGCATCACGCAACAGGAGCCTAAGAGTCTGTCTAAGACAACACGACCTACTCTTTGAGACATTTCTTACATTGTGTTGCTCGATCCGCGCAATGACAAAAACAGCCAAAAGGCTATACTCTAACTTAAAGGGATGACACGGATTCGTCTGACAGGAAGTCAAACTAAGGGACCAGTACATAGGATGTACTTCGCTGCAAGGATGCAGCACACTAAACGCTTAATATATCTTATTTCTCCATAAGAAAAAAAATCTCTCTTCCCTCCATGGCTGGTACGAAGAGAGATTACTCCATTGTAAGTATGGTGTTGTGGTGCCTAAGATTTGCTCCTCCAAACTCTTAGAGCGCCACAACATCATCAAGGCTGGGTCTTGGCCCGACACAAAATACAACCTCAATGCAGAGCTTTTGTTGGACCAAGGCTCAACCTTTACTCGCGATACGGTACCAGATAACTATTTTCTAGGATTTATACGACGCAGTAATTTTTTCTGCTTCCTCTTCGGAAAACTCTCTGACAAACTTCCCTTTAAAATCACCAAACACGCCACTAAAATGTCCCTCAAATTTACGTGTGTGAAACAAGGTTCCCGCGATAAGATGGCTCTTCGCTATAAGCTCTTGGGCATTGGGTGTGCTTTTTTTAGTTTGTATCTCCGCAACATTTATTTCTTCAATTTTTTGGCCTATTACGGCGATAATTTCCTCGGCTGCTGTATCTAAGATAAAGTCCTGCCCTTCTATTCCATCGCTATGCTCATTGGTGACATAAACGTCGGCCCCCATGGAGCTACTTGCAGTAAATCTTAAGAATCCTGGACCAACGTATTTTCTTTCCTGTTTGATACTATCGCAACGAATTCGTCCGCGCTCTTTCATATCCCGATTGATACGGCGCTCAATGATGTCTGAATAATTGTCCGTGGCGACATTCGCTGTGACCACCGGCACATCTGATGACCAATATTTTTTATAAAAATATTGCGCAAAAATCCCTTCCAGAATAATCACATCGGAGGGATCCACCTGCTCTTCATCGATGCGACTGTTAGTTTTGAAATCAAAAATGGGCTTAGTGATGGATTTTCCTTGATGCAACTCGCCGATATGCGTGATTAATAAATCTAAATGGAGCATGTCTGGCGTATCAAAATTAGTATTTTTTCGATAGTCTTCGAGATTAACATCCTTTGGGCATTCTTTATAATAATCATCCATATTTAATATTTGCGCGCTTGTTCCAGTTTTTTTTAATTTGTTTAATAGATGACTAGATAAGCCTGTTTTTCCGGAACCAGATGCTCCGCCAATAATTACAAAAATCATATTTGCCTCAAGGATATGTCAAATTTAGGTTCATAAAGCGTGCGAATTATACATATGTACAGTTGGTTACTCAATCAAAAGTTTTGTTGTTTTTTGTATATGAAATTTATAAAAAACTTCATCTCTTTCAAGACCTTTGATGTTGCTGCTTCGCAAATGCGTATAAGGTAATGATCCCAAGTTTTTTGAGATCCTATTATTTCATTGGGGTATCGTTTCAAGGAGGAAACTCTTGATTGAGTTTTCGATTCAATCAAGAGTTTGGGTTTTACTTATTGAGTGGAGGAATATCGATCAATTGATAATTTGGTAAATCATGAATCAAACTGCCAAGCTCTGGTGAGCCTAAACCCGTTACATAGTCATAACCTTCCTGAGCAGTACAATAGTAACCACAGTCTCCGTTAGTTCCAGAGGTAATGTCGTTATAATTGTAATGGTATTTTCCGCCATTAGGGTTTGCTGCAGCATATAATATATTCACAAAATGACCACCAAATACTTTACCATACAGTGAATTGGCGACCGCAACGATTCCTGCCCATTGAGGAGCACCCGCACTGGTGCCACCAACTACGGCCCAACCCACACCATCACTACTTGGAACCGAGTTATACACTGAAAATCCTGTTTCTGGATCAGCGTTATATGCTACATCAGGAACCCCTCGCATATTGTTTGATTGGGGGATTGGTAGGTTTTTTTGATAATCGGGCCAAGCTTCCACTGAGCTAACTCCGCCACCACTCCCTGACCATGCCTCTTCCCCTTGATAGTTTCCATAGGAGTCAACATTTAAAGTAGTTCCACCTACAGCCAAGACATATGGAGATGATGCTGGATAAATGGTTCCAGTACCACTATCACCAGAGGATGCAGTAAAGGTTACTTTTGGATTATTAAACACCGCATCATAGGAAGTTTGCCCAGCAAACTCACTGCCACCCCAGCTCATGGAAACCACGGTTGCCCCATTTTTTACGGCCACTTGCACGGCTTTAAATAAACTATCCATTTGATCATTTGCAGCTTCAACTAAAATGATTTTTGCAGCCGGTGCTACTGCATGTGCCCATTCAACATCTAAGGCAATTTCTCCAGCCCAACCTGCGTCTGTTCTTGGTTTTCTACCCGTAGCATATATTTTTTTAAAACAGCCATTTGCTGTCGTGCATGCAGGCAAACCAAAGTGTTTTGAGAATACTGCTAAATCTGCTTCGATTTTTGGGTCATCGTATGCATCTACAATTGCTATAACCTGTCCTTTCCCTTGAGCATTGACTGAATTAAACCCATAGGCAACTCGAATTTGGCTTGGTGTTAATCCAGTAGGCATAAAGTGAGGGGTGTTTGGTTTATAATGAATAGGATGATGTGCTATCCCTGGAGCTTTTGGCAAAGCATAAGCCTGAACACTCAATAAACCTAATACAACTGGTGTAACTAGAAGTTTAAATGGCAGCCCATTTAATTTTAATTTCATAGCATCTCCTTGTATAGTTAAATCCTTACAGCCATAAAACTCAATATGTTTCTTGAATAAGAAATAACAGCGTTCGAATACTCCATTGCCTATAACAAATCCTATTTTTGCAAGGAGCCTTCAGGGCATTGTTCAATATATAGGTTGGAAGGAGCGATGAGTACCAAACCAGACCTTAGCCATTTCCTCTGTCGCGAGCATGATATGCGATTTTTAAAGTAAACTGATTGTGATAGATATCCTGTCATAGGTGTTATCATTTGTCCAGAAATGTTTTAGGTGATCCATTTGATTGATTTTAAACACTTTTTTCAGCTATCAGGTTAGGATCAGATTCGACGCGATGAATTTTGTATGCTCATGACCTATTAGGGTCTGTTTCCATTTCCTTAGCTTGGACACTTAGCCCGCTCGCGTTATGCTCGGGATAGCGTGGCCATATGTCCAAGAGAGTAAACATGGAAACAAGCCCTTATTGCTTGCGCTCGTTTTTTACACGTCTATATTTTCGGCTTCTAAAGCATTACTTTCAATGAACTCCCTTCGGGGCTCAACATTGTCACCCATAAGGGTGGTGAAAATAGCATCCGCAGCAACGGCATCTTCAATGCTTACTTGCAGCATTCGTCGCACTGCCGGATCCATTGTTGTCTCCCAAAGTTGGTCAGGGTTCATTTCTCCAAGACCTTTATAGCGCTGGATAGACTGACCCTTTTTCGCCTCTTCCATTAACCAGTTTAGAGCTTGCTCAAAATGTTCTACAGCGAGTTCCTTTTCACCACGTTTAATATAAGCGCCTTCTTCCACCAGACTTGCTAATTTAGATCCTAGGCTAACTAATTCCTTATAGTCTTTAGAATTGAAGAATTCCACATTCATAGGAATATAATTCTCCATTCCATGCTGGGTAACTATTATTCTGGGGATAAACTGATTGGTATCAGCTATTGAATGAACCTCTACTTTATATTGTTCTGTCTTGCTTCCAAGCTGCTGCATCCCCAAATGCAATTGCTTGCACCAATTGGCTATTTTTTCTTGCTGACTAAAGTCTTCATTATGCAAAGTGGGTAAATATGCTACACGTTTCAATATATCAGAGGGATATCGTCTTTTATAGCGTTTGATAATCTTTTCAACACGTCGATACTGCTGCACCAACTCTTCCAAAGCCATAGCAGTAATCGGCGGAATGTCTTTTCCTGGATAGAACGCTGCTCCATCTAAAGCACTTTGTGTTAAATATTCAAACAACGCCTCATCATCTTTAACATACTGCTCTTGTTTTCCACGTTTTACTTTATACAGTGGGGGTTGCGCAATATAAATATAACCACGCTCTAACAACTCGGGGGTTTGTCTGTAGAAGAAGGTAAGGAGTAAGGTTCTGATGTGCGAACCATCAACGTCAGCATCGGTCATGATGATGATGCGATGGTAACGTACTTTATCTGGATCATATTCATCAGGCCCTATGCCACAACCCAAAGCAGTAATGAGTGTAGCAACCTCTTGTGATGAAAGCATTTTGTCAAAACGTGCTTTCTCAACGTTCAATATCTTTCCTTTGAGCGGTAAAATTGCTTGGAATTTCCTATCTCGCCCTTGTTTTGCCGAACCACCTGCTGAGTCTCCCTCTACTAGATAGAGTTCTGATAAAGCAGGATCTTTTTCTTGGCAATCAGCGAGCTTTCCAGGTAATCCGGCTATATCAAGCGCTCCCTTGCGACGTGTCATTTCCCGAGCGCGTCGGGCTGCCTCTCGTGCACGTGCCGCGTCGATTATTTTCCCGACAATCGCTTTTGCACTGGATGGATTTTCCAGGAGGAAATCATTGAATTTTTCAGAAACACTCGATTCAACCACAGATTTTACTTCTGAAGAGACAAGCTTGTCTTTTGTTTGTGAAGAGAATTTTGGATCAGGTACTTTAACAGAAAGCACTGCCGTCAAGCCTTCACGCGCATCATCTCCCGTTGGTGACACCTTGGCTTTTTTAGCATAACCTTCGTTTTCAATGTAGTTGTTGAGTGTTCTGGTCAATGCGGCTCTGAAACCCGCCATATGGGTTCCCCCATCGCGCTGCGGAATATTATTTGTAAAGCAATAAAGTGTTTCTTGATAAGAGTCATTCCACTGCATGGAGAGCTCAACAACAATATTATCTTTTTCAGCGGTCATGGAAAAAACCGCGGGCATAATGACGTTTTTATTTTTATTAAGATGTTCCACAAACGCTGTTATTCCACCTTCATAGTGAAAAGTATCTTGTCTTTGTGAGCGCTCATCATATAAGTGGATGCAAACCCCAGAGTTTAAATAGGATAGTTCTCTTAAGCGTTTGGCCAAAATATCGTAGTGAAATTCAATATTTGAGAATGTTTCAGCACTTGGCTTGAACCAAATTTGGGTTCCAGTTGTAGTTGCATCACCTGTTTCTGCCATGGGCGCATCGGGGACCCCATTACGGTAATGCTGCTCATGTATTTTGCCATGCCGACGCACCGTCAGATGTAATTCCTCAGATAAAGCATTAACTACGGACACCCCTACACCATGCAATCCACCAGATACTTTATAGGAATTATCATCAAATTTACCGCCCGCATGAAGTACTGTCATTATCACTTCAGCGGCAGATCGACCTTCTTCTTTGTGAATATCTACTGGTATTCCTCGTCCATCATCTTTAACGGTGATTGACTCATCGGAATGGATGGTTACAAAAATCTCTTTGCAATGGCCCGCCAGTGCTTCGTCGATAGAGTTATCTACAACTTCAAAAACCATGTGGTGCAGACCAGTACCATCATCCGTATCTCCGATGTACATTCCTGGTCTTTTTCTTACCGCATCTAACCCCTTTAGGACTTTAATATTATTTGAATCGTAACTGGCATCAACGCTCATTAGGAGGTCCTCTTAACCTTTCGTGGTGTTCTATTCTGAATACTTTATCATAGCATATTTTGAGCTGCGTTTATATCTCATCGAGTATCTTTACATTTATGAAGGTTGGCTAATTTACATGAAATACATTAGCGAGGAATTAAAGACTTTCATCTCTTGTGGTTTTCGTCCAATTGAGCTTACCCTTTTATTTTGTTTCACGTGAAACAATTGTCACAGATTTAATGTACCGTCACTAATTGGTACGATTAGATGCTGTTGATCCATGATTAAGGGAACCAATAACGTGGGATAGCTCGTAGAGGTAATTACATATTGACCTGCTCTTTTTGCAAGACAGGCCATTAACTGATTTTGATGTTGCTCATCTAATTCGGCAGGGAGATCGTCAATTAAATACAAACAATCCTGTGTTAATAAATTGGCTTGGGCTAAGCGCATGGCGAACAAAATTATTTTTTGTTGCCCTCGTGATAAAACTTGTTTGGCTTTATTTTGATTGACCTCAATCAGAATATCGGCTTGATGAGCGCCAAACTGGGTATACGCTTTTTGCTTATCATTGGCAAACCCTTCTTGTAATAGATCTATTAACTCTTTGCCCGTATTTTTTTTATCCCATCCTTTATAGTAGCTAATTGTGCAGTCAAGTGGGCTTAACTCTTGTAAAACGTTTGTAAATGCGCACGACCATTGCGCAAAATACTCCTCTCGAAGCAAATGGAGTTGATTGGCAAATTGACTTAACAAATTATCCCAGGGGATAAAATGGTCATAAGGGGCTTGCTGTCGTAACAGTGCATTACGCTGTTTGAGCACCCTTTTATACTCTTTCCAAATAGAAAGATAATTATGTTTCACGTGAAACAATCCCCAATCCAATAGGCTACGTCGCACGGAAGGTCCCGCATCGATAATTTGAAAAATATCAGAGTAAAAAACCTGGCAGGGTAAAGCATAGGCCAATTGACTGGTGGTGGAACAAAATTGATTGTTTAATTTAATTTGAGTCGGTTGGGAATAGGATTTTTGAATGCTTATCGTCTCTTGTTGTTGTGCACGAGCAAACACGGTTAAAGAAGGTTGCTCATAGGAAATAATTGGAGAAATTTCGCGAGAGCGAAATGAATGACCACAACTTAAGAGATAAAGCGCTTCGAGGATGGATGTTTTGCCACTTCCATTTGCCCCGAATATAAAATTAAATCGGGGACTTAAATCGAGATGAACTGATGAAAGATTACGTAGGTGATGAATTTTTAATTCAGATAAGATCATATTTTCATGGGCATAATAATGTATTGGTAATTATCGTCAGCTAAGGACTCAATTAAAATACTGCTGTCTGTATTGGATAAGGATAAACGGATTTGTCCTTCGCCAAAATGAGAAAGCACATCAAGTAAGTAAGTGGCGTTCAAACCAATTTTTAATTCATCTCCCTGAGTTTCGGCTATTAAAGATTCCACAGCCTCTTCCTGTTCATTATTGTTAGCTATTAAAGTGAGCATACCCGGTTGTAGGTGGAGCATAACCGCTCTAGATTTTTCATGAGCCAAAATAACAATCCGAGACAACGAACGTTTAAACACAGAACAATCAATAATGATTTGTTTGTCCTGATTTTTAGGAATTGCCTTATTATAAGGGGGGAAGCGTGCTTCGATTAATTTCGACAAAAAAACAAACTGACGTGAGACTAATTTAAAATGTGATTTACCGGCAGCCAATAAAACTTCTTCATCATCAATGCTATTAAGAAGTCGTAACAACTCTTGAATTCCCTTTTTGGGTAACAAGAGTTTTTTTTCACTCGAATTAGAACATTGATGACGGCAAATTGCCATTCTATGCCCATCCGTTGCAACAGCAGAAATAAGGTTAGCTTCAAAATCAAGAAATAAGCCATTAAGGAATACGCGAACATCCTGCTGTGCCATGGCAAAATGAGTCGATTGCAACAGCTTGAGTAAAACCAAACGGGGGATAGTTAATTCAACTTCATTACACTCATCTTCACTAAGTGGATAACTATCAGCGGGTAAGGTCGCTAACTTAAATGAACTTCGTCCTTGCTTAATGGTTAAAAGGCCATTGTCAACGACCACATTAGGTGTCGCTTCATCATCTAAGGAACGAAAAATATCAATAAATTTTTTAGCAGGCACCGTAATACTGCCAGCCTGTGATCCGGATTGGCAAGCAACTTGTGCGGAAATTTCGATTTCCAAGTCGGTAGCTGTGATGTTCAATAAGCCATCTGCCAATTTAAAGTAAAAGTTCGACAAAATAGCTAAGGATTGTTTTTTATCTACAGCACCTGCCACTGTAAGTATTGGGGCAAGTAAGTCTTCTTTTTTTATAGCGAATTCAAACAAGATAGAACTCCATATTCAGCTAACTAACAAACACCTCATCGTCCCCAGTCCTAACTCACTGTCATTCTGTTAAAATAAGCCCTGACTCACTACGCCCCACGAACACGACGCGCGACGTAGGCAATTTGCTTAACTTACTCGTAGCGCATTCAGAACTAGGGCATGAAGCAGGATTAAATAAATACAAACCAATAGACAAATTAGGATTTAGGCATACCCTACATCAGCAGATCTCTCATTTTATGCATTAAGAAGATAAAATACGCATTAAATTTTTATAATCTTCAGCAAAATCACTGTCATCCTGAACCAATTCCTTAACCTTTCTGCAAGCATGAATAACCGTTGTGTGATCACGACCACCAAAATGATCACCAATTTCAGGCAAACTATGGTTGGTTAACTCTTTACTTAAAGCCATAGCCATTTGTCTAGGCCGAGCAATAGAGCGGCTACGTCGTTTTGATAATATATCAGCCACCTTGACCTTATAATATTCAGCAACTGTTTTTTGAATGTTTTCAATCGTAACTAATTTATCCTGAAGTGCCAAAAGGTCACGTAAGGCTTCATGAACAAATTCAATAGTAATTGGTTTACCAGTAAAATGAGCATTAGCAATAACCCTGCGTAAAGCACCTTCTAGCTCTCTGACATTAGAACGAATGCGTTTTGCAATAAAGAAAGCCACTTCATAAGGCAATTCGATATTGGATTGCTCGGCTTTGCTAATCAAAATAGCGACGCGAGTTTCAAGCTCAGGCGGCTCAACTGCTACAGTTAATCCCCAACCAAACCGAGATTTTAATCGTTCCTCCATCCCCTCAATTTCTTTGGGATATCGATCACTGGTTAAAATGATTTGCTGTTGGCCTTCCAATAATGCATTAAAGGTATGGAAAAATTCTTCTTGCGATCGGTCTTTACCCGCAAAAAACTGGATGTCATCAATAAGCAACGCATTCAAAGAGCGATAAAAGCGTTTAAATTCATTGATTGAATTAGTCTGAATAGCCTTAACCATATCTGCAACAAAACGTTCAGAATGCAAATAAAGAATTTTGGCATCAGGATTATTCTTAAGTATGGCATTACCAATAGCATGCATCAGATGGGTTTTTCCTAAACCCACCCCGCCGTAAATGAATAAGGGATTATATGCATCACCAGGTCGCTCTGCCACCTGCATGGAGGCGGCACGAGCAAGCTGGTTAGAATTACCTTCAACAAAGCTTTCAAAAACAAATTTTTTATTTAAGTGGCTGCTCTTATAATCCACCGCTTTTTTTGGAACAGCCTTAATTTCTGGAGAATTCGTTGGAGCAGATGTTTTAACTTCAGATGAAAATGAACCCGAAGAGCTCGAATCAGAGTCGGTACTGGAAGCCTTGCTCCCAATTTCAATGGATATTGATTTAATCTCATCACCACAAAATTGTTTAATTAATTCTTCGATTCGAGAAAAAAAATGTTTTTTTACCCAATCCACAACAAATCGATTCGGGGCAAATAAAATAAACCGTTGCTCATCTGTATGAGCCTGTAAAGGACGCAACCAGGTATTAAATTGTTGAGCAGAATACTCATCTTGTAACAGTCCTAAACATTTTTGCCAAACAGATGCTGACACAACTTAACTCCTCATCAAAGAAGGGTGGTAAAAAGAATATTAAAACTAATTATCCACAGCATTTAAATATGCCACTGAAAGTACCTGGACAGCAAGATAATTAAGCATGAAAATTACTTCGCAGAAGTGAAGAAGTAGAAACTTCTTCAGTTCACTAAGGTGCTGCTGCAAGCAAATTATACTCAGGCTTTAGAATAAAGAAAAGTTATCCACAAAAAAATGTGGATATTTTTCCTGACTCCAGCATAAAAAACTTGAAGCTCCTTAAAAAACGGGAGTTGGCTAAACCACCTTTCTTTCATAAAATAAATACCTGCTCAAGCGATGCAGTCTCATAATAATCATCAAGAACATTATGATAAATAATGTAAATGGAGTTGAAATAAGAAGTCATTAAGAAAAAGGACTATAAAAAGCATGGGCATCATCTTGTGAGTTGCCAGAATGCGATTGCTTTAGATTAAAAAAAGAGGAAAAAGTCAATTTAGTCTTCTTTTCGGTTGCGCGGTTAAAAAAAGAATGGGCTAAGATGGGTTGATTGAGATCCGCTACTCCTTTATCTTCACCCTGCTCCTTTAATGAGGTGAACGTACTATATAATCTTGCAGTTAAATCACGTTCAATGGTTGCCTTGCTTAATTGACTATGTATATTTTTTATTGTTTGATTTAACTCTTTCTTTTTAAAACGCTCATTCGTTTTAGCCATGGATTCAGAAGCCATTAAAATGCCACTAACTAATGCAAAGGCTAAAATTCCCCATCCTAACAAAGGAAAGGCGGCAAAACTTGAAAACAGTCCCATACCTGTCAATACCCCTGAAACCCCAGCGCTACACCCTGTTATAGAACCAAAAGTACCTACAAATGTAAAAAAAGGAGGAACCATTTTTTGAGATAAGGGCGTAGGGGATAGGGATATGTTATGAACAAGATGATCTAAGATAACTTTATTATCAGGAATAGTTTGCTTTAATTTATATTCCTCATAGAGAAGCGACAGAATTAGGTATAAAGGTGAACGCGCATCCACATGGGCAATTTTATTGAGATCCATGATGAGGATTCGTGCGAATAGTTCATGAACATCCGTTTTCCTTTTTTCATGCAGCGCAAACCGATAAATGCTATTTAGATAATCCTGGATATCTGTTAATAATTTTTGTTGATTTTTATCTAATTGCTCTTGAAATCTTCCTTCTTCATTTTTCATTTCTTGATATGAAAAATAGAAAATAGGAATGCCAACAGCAAAAAACAAAGAAATTGAAATAATCCCCAAAGTTAAAGAAAAAAGGCTGGCAACCGCCCCACCGAATAAAGTAAAAACGATTCCAAACAATGGCCATGCGACCCCGGCTCCTGATCCAATACCATTTAATACGGATTTAAAAAATTCCATGAACAAATCCTAATCACTGAGAATCATTAGGTTACCCCAAACAGCGCAAATGATTCATACCATCCTTTCTAAAGAACATGATCAAGTTCCCTACTCTTTACCCAAGCAATAATAAATAGGTAGCTTTTAATGAGCTTTAATCTATTGGCAAATCCTACTGATTTGTGAGCGAAATACTGCTTGAATTGTCCTTATCCCGACTTACTTGTTCCTTGTTGGGATTCTGATCGCTCATCGTTTCAAAAAATATCCTTTCTTTGAACAGATTATAAAAACTTTTTAAAACCAGGGCGCTTTTAACGGTCACATCATTATCAGCACGCTTTTGGGCAATGGAGGGAACTTTTTGTAAAAAGGAATAGCGAACCCGGGCTTCCATATCCCCTTTTAAATCTTTTTCCCAACATGGGTTTGCCGTAATCTGTCGGTCGCAGCCCAATACCACTAAACTCGACTTTTTAAGAGTCTCACCGGGATTTAAAATATAGCTCCGCATCGTGTGAGATAATTTTTTTACTAACTCCGGTTGGTTGTGCCAAAAGGTAGCGGTGAGTAAAGGGGAGTTTGCGCCATGGGCAAGCGTGACTCGAGGAACATGATAGCTGCTGGTACAAATCACTAGATTTGGTGGACGAGATAAATTGTGGGTTTTACAAAAAAGGCTCCAGTGCGTATCAAGAAATCGACTCAACCCAAGAACTTGCCCAAGAGTATTGTCAAACGGAATCGCATCAATAATAAATAACGCAGCAGGATACCCATTGAACTCTCCTTTTGCTTTCAATATGGTCCTCAACTCCTCATTTTGTCGCTGAACGCCATTGAAATAAATATAAACAGGTTTAGTCATGCCGTTTTTAAGATTGTTTTGTGTACATCGTTTTGCGATGTTAATTCCATATTCCATTCGACGTACCGTATCGGTTTTATCGTATTCGTTTTCACATAAAACAAACTTATCAGCTGCCACTTCCAAATAGCTACCAAAAAATCCACTTCGCCCGGAAAGAATCACCACCATATCCGTATCTTGCAAGGACACATGGTGTGCATCAATCACTTCCGCAAGCGCATATTCCGTTGTAAGTTCATTGGGATCAATGGGAAATTCTTTTGTTGAGGCAGTGGGTTTTCCCAGGGCACCCAGAATCGCTTTGGTAGATAGTGTCATACTCTTATTTTTAGTCTGTTTTTATAGATGAAACGTACCAGAATAGATGAAATTATATCTAATAACAACCATAGTACTGTAGCAAGCAACCCGGTTTACTATTTAACTCAAAAAAGAAATTTTCTTCTTGTTCTAAAACACTGCGAACACCCAATGAAGGCATCATAATAAAATTCCAGGCCAAGGAGTTACTCCGAGTTTTTGGGCTTCTTAGGCCAAGTAAAATAAAAAGTGGTGCCCTTGCCTAATTCTGAATACACCCTTATTTTTCCACCATTTAATTCAATGATTTTTTTTACAATGGTTAAACCCACGCCTGTACTTTCAAATTCATCACGCCCTCTTAAAGTTTGAAATATGGTAAAAATTTTTTCATGGTATTCCGATTCGATACCAGGGCCATCATCCTTAATAGAAAACTCATAAAAATCATCAATCTCTTTCGCATCAATTTCAATGTTACCTGTTTTTTTATGGTGATGTTTCATACTGTTATCAATTAAATTAGAAAAAATTTGACTTAATTGAATTTCATCAGCATATACTGTTGGAAGATGTTCAGCATAATGTATAGTAAAACTTTTAGCGGGATCTAGGGTTTCAATTGTCCCTTTGATAAGATCCCTAGTATTGACTGTTTGTATTTTCTTTTCTGTATATCCAACTCGTGAATACCCTAAAACGCCCGATATTAAATTGGACATGCGTATCACCCGACTGCGTAATAAAGCAAAATTCTTCCTACCTTGCTCATCTAATTTATTACCACTATCTTCCTCAATCCAGGTAGAAAGCAGTTCAATCGCACGCAGAGGTGCCTTTAAATCATGTGAAACAATGTAGGCGAATTGTTCTAATTCTTTATTAATTTTAATCAATTGCTCTTCTAAGCGTTTCTGCTGGGTAATATTGTGTGAAATGTTGAGATAACCAATGGGCACGCCTTCATCATCCTTGCGTATTGTCATTACAACCGAGGCAATAAAATGAGAACCGTCTTTTCGAACTTGTTCGATAATCTCTTCAGCCTCACGTTCCATGTTAACTTTTTCTAAAAAACGTTTATATTGCCCTGATTCAACATATTCTCGTGTATGGAGTATTTCGATATTTGCCTTACCCACAACTTCTTCTGCTGTATATCCATAATTATAAAACGCACCCTTATTCCAAATTAAAATGTCGCCAGTCGAGGTAGTGGCTATGATGGAATATTCTCGCGAACTTTCTAAAACATTGTGTAATAAATTTTTAGATGATCGCTCTATTTCAGTCACAGCTTTCTGATCTTGCAAAGACCGAGTCCGCATTTCCAATTTTTTTGTAATTACTTTTTCTTTATTTAATGCATCCTCTAAGCTCTTTATAAACTCTAAAGCTCTTTTGTCATAAAAATAAGCCAGACATAAAATAATAAACAACAAACCTAAAATGGATATGATGTCCAAATGTGGTGAGTGCGCAATCGCTAATGAGGGGGTTGATAAAGCAAAGAATCCTAAAACATAGATCAGAATTACCGCTATGCTGCATACACAAGCCGAAAAGATCCCTGATTTAATACCACCAAAAAAGAATGCCGTTATGGGCGGTAAAGCGAGCCAAAATGTTGCCGGTGCAAATATTCCCCCAGTAGTATAACCCAACCAAAATAAACTTAGCGCTAAACTACCGACAATGAGCTCACGTGCCCAAAATACTGATCCTGAATTCTTTAATATAAATGCGGCACCTACAATGCAAGTCCCTTCGAGTAAAATCACCAAAGCAGCAGCCGCTGCGCCAAAAAAATAATAAAAAAATGCAAAAAAAGGCGCTGAGGTAGCGGCAATTATGACGCCACCAAGAATATTTTTGGCGCGAAAATAATCTTCACGACATGCTTTAATCCTTTCTGGAATAAAATAATTGATTAATTGGGTAAACATGGTAAGCACTTAGAGCAATTGATTATTCCCTTAGTTCAATACTAGTACATTTCCAATGATAATGAACTAAGGGTATCCCTTGCTGCATTAAAATATAAACCGGTTTTGTCATGTTAATTCCATAGAAAAATCATTATTTAAACCTGCGAATAGTAAATTTTGTGTTTCATTTCACAACAATTTAAAATAGTTAACACTTGGAATTATCATTGATTATTAATGAAATTTTTAAAAATTAGCTTTTATATTGCGTTAATTTGTAGTTCAACAATTTTATACTCTGAAAACATCACGATTACTGATTATCAACGAACCTATATACCGGTTTATACGAAAGATGGGACTCTTTCCATTGCTCTTCGTACGTTCAAAAGAAATGACATTCCTTCATTTTTAATCGTGAATACCAATAACTTGGATACCCGTGTTATACCAATCACCGAAATTTCCCTTACTGATGGGAAAAATAGTAACCGCCTTGGTGATTATGCCCAGTGGCAGATTGCAAGTACCAATTACTATCAATTACTGCAAAAATACACCTCAAAACCCTATGTAATGGAAAATTATGGTTTAACCCATGCTAAAAGTACTATTTTAGGCAACATATTAACTATAGATATGTGTCAATCTTCTGTACCCTTTGAAAAAGAGTTTTTTGATCAATTAGCGAGTTTATCGAATAAAAAACCTATTCCTGTGGCTATATCCATGTCTGGATTGTGGTTATTGATGCATCAAAACGAGTTTCAATACCTATTGGATCTACAAGTAAAAAAACAATTAACAATTACTTGGGTCAATCACTCCTTTAGTCATCCTTATTACGATGATTTACCCTACGCCAATAACTTTCTTTTATCCGAGATGATTAATGAAGAGGGTGAAATTCTGTTAACGGAAAAATATCTTTTAGAACAAAATCAAGTGCCTTCCATTTTCTTTAGATTCCCTGGTCTTATTGCCAATAAAAAATTAATTATGCAGATAAAGAAATTTGGCTTAATCCCTTTAGGTGCTGATGCTTGGATAGCAAAAAACCAGCCCATTACTCCAGGAGCTATAATACTAGTGCATGGTAATGGTAATGAACATCAAGGAATTACCGAATTAACCCCGAAACTAAAACAATTAGAATTCGTACCCATTAACTCTAGTGTATAAAAGCTTATTAAAGTAAGACCATAGGGTATAAAGAATGAACTATCAAATAGATCAAGTACAACCAAATGTTGCTGAACAGTTATGTAGGGAAATTACTATCGATTTACCTGAATGGTTTGGTCTACCTGAATGTAATGAATACTATGTAAATGGAGTAAAAGAGCACATCAATTTTGCAGTAAAAGTAAATAAGCGGTATGTAGGACTCCTTAGTTTAGAATTTCCATATCCAAGAAATGGTACTATTTTTTGGATGGGAATTTTTCGTCAATACCATGGACAGGGTCTTGGATATGCATTAATGCGGGAAGCAATTCGATATGCAGTAGCTCAATCAGCACTTACAATCACTGTTGAAACCTTATCTCCAGATGAACGTGATGCGAATTATTTAAATACCTATAGATTCTATGAGCGTCAGGGATTCCAACCACTTTTTAATTTAAAGCCTGCTGGATATCAATGGAATATGGTTTATATGTCCTTAATTTTGGATAATAAAATCCAAGAAAATAACCGCAAGCCCTTTCATCCATTTCTTCTACCTGCTTCTATCAAGGATTATCCAACCATTCAAAATATGGCCCGTTTTTATGTTTACGATATGTCACGTTATTGTGGATTTATCTCCGATGATTGGGCTTGTCCAAAGGACGGTCTTTATGAGAGTTTCGATTTTAAAATTTATTTTGAGGACCCTACCCGGAAAGCATTTCTTGTCCTCGTAGAAAGAGAACTTGCTGGTTTTGTATTACTGAATAAAATCGGCATTTCAGCAACTACTCAATGGAACATGGGGGAATTCTTTATTTTGGCAAAATTTCAAGGCAAAGGTGTAGCTGCTCAAATTGCCGAGAAACTTTGGAAAACTCATCCTGGGCAATGGGAGGTAAGCGTAATTCCTGAAAATGTTCTTGCTTTGCGGTTTTGGTGTAAAACCATTGCAAATTTCACCAATAATAATTATTCAAAAGAATTAAAAAGTGTTAGTTATCATCCAGAACATCCTTCTCGCTATATTTTAACTTTTAATTCCAGCTCTACAGATTAGGATGTTAAAAGGATCTGCTTAGCTCATTAGAGCTAATTTTTTATTTAATTTTGCGCTCCGTTATGGATACCTAATCGAATCGATAATCGTGGAACGACGATAACAAGTTGAAGAATACTGTATTATTTTAGTTACCAAATAAACGGTAAAAGCCGTGTGGTCACTTTTTTTTGATACTCCGTATATCCTGGCAAATCCCGTGCAAGTATTTTTTCTTCATTTAGGATACGAGCAACGAGAATGGACAAAAGGACGGGAACCCAAAGCAGCGTCCACCAAGAACCAAGTGCAAGCGGCGTGCCGATGAAAAGAAAGATGGCGCCAAGGTACATCGGGTGACGGACGACCCCGTATAGACCAGTGGTTATCACTTTTTGCCCCTCTTCAACACGAATGTTGGCAGCAGCATAAGTATTCACTTTCGAGACAAGATAAAAAATGTAGAATGAGAAAACAACCAGCACGTCCCCGATGAACGAGACGTACCTCGGTACCAGCGACCAACCGAAGCGCACATCGAGCGGCGGCAGAACAATAAGCACGGTACAGCTCACAAAAAGTAAAAACATAATGATTTTCTGAGCAGGTTCCTTCTCATACGCTATGCCCGCTTCGGTACGGCGCTTGAGAAGCGCTGGATCATGTTTTGCTAGATATACGCTGTATGCGGCAGATGCACTCATCAATACCGCCATATAAACCCAACCTTGCCAATAGTTCAGGGTACCGGCAGGGATAAAAAGGAGCGCGAGCAACACCAGCGTTCCTAAAATTGAAGATCGAATCAGTTGTTTGTAAAGAGAGTCCATATCTCCTTCTTTTCTTGGAGTTATCTTTCAAATCTAAAACTTGGTTTTCATCTTACACTTGACCTTTATTTTAAACAACTATAGGGCAAACTTTGAACGTGATGGATTGTATGTGAACGCTGCTTTTGAGGTGCTCGAGATCACCGCTGCTTCACCAAATTTTATTTTTAACAATGCATATCCCCAAGATAATAAGACAAAAAAATGGTTTTTCCTGTTTATATTTCTTTATACGGCGATAAAACCTTGGGCTTTTAATTAAATGCCCATGCAACGCATGAATGGCTAAATCGAGGGCATTTGTTAAAGTAAAAGGATTTAGAAAAAATACTTGCTCCCCTTGTTCTGCCCCTGGGTTTATTCGTTTAAAAAAAGACTCTGCTGCAGTAGGAGGTTTTTGCTTCACATGGAACTCTTTTGTTATTTTATTCGCTAGATTGGTAGCAATTAGATTTCCCTGTTCCACTCGGTAACTGTCTACTCCTATTTCATGTAGGGCTTTGATCATCAGTTGAGTGATGTCCTCAGGCGTTTCTTCATCAGGATTAGGCCATGAGGGTTTGTGCTTTAAAGAATAGACTAAAGAACCCGAGCTTGAGGCTAAACCGGAGCAGTATTTGCGTTTGAATGGATATTTTAAAAATAAACGAAAAATATATTTGGCTGAAGCATGAGAAATACACCCTTCATGTGCACAGGATGGATCGACCACTACATTGCCAAAATAAATAATCGCTGTTTTTTTAAAATTAATGATCTGTACGCCTATGGTAGCAACCAAATGATGGCTTTTTTTATGGTAATAGAACAGTAGATAATCGCGCGGGAGCAGATAATCCAAAATAGTTTGCGCGTCGAGATTAATTTGCTGTTGATGCAATGCAACCAGTTCTTGTTTTTGTGAATCAGTTAAATGTCTGGGTTTGATCGTTTTTACATACAAATTCTTCACGTTGACCCCAAAACTCATTCTCTTTTAGAAAATAGCATGTTGCGCTCTTAATCTGTTTCTGTAGCTAATGCTTGAAATGAGAATTTGGAGATTTTTTTAAATTATTATTCAGTTAACACCGTTAATCCCATACATCGCATTGCTAATACATCTCTTTAAACACTAAACCTTTAAGTGGATTACAAAAGTCATATTGTTTAAATGTAGACCATATCAAGAGAATTTCCAGAAGTTTTAATCGATTCAAAACGGAAACAATGCATGATTATTTTTAACCGTTACCAATTCATTACTCTTTATATCCTATACTCAATAATAGTTTGGACTTGCATGGCCTAGCGAGTGAGTCAGCTATCTGGAAGAAAAAATATGGATCAGAACATACCGGATTCTTTTTTCGAACAACTTCAAGGTACGGGAACAATCATTAAAGAACCAGATCTTGCCTTTTATAAAAAAAACACCTTAGGTATTGAAGCGGAGATTGATGCCGTATTCCAACCCGAGTGCAAGGAAGACGTGCAAAAACTGGTTTTATTAGCGAATAAATTCCAAATCTCATTATATCCGATTAGCACTGGTCGTAATTGGGGATTGGGTAGTGCCATACCAAAACATAAAAAATCAGTGGTTGTAGACCTATCCAAAATGAAACAAGTGATTCATTTTGACGAAAAAACAGGAATAATCACCATTCAGCCCGGAGTAACGCAAGGCGACTTACGTACCTTTCTTGATAGCAAAAAAGCTCAATTCATGAGTTCCATTACCGGAGCCGGCCCAAATACCAGCATTATAGGTAATATCTTGGATAAAGGCGTGGGGGTTTTAGGATCGGCTATTCATACCATTCGTGCTATTGAATGCGTACTTCCAGATGGCTCCCTTTATAACGATGGGATAAATGTGCTTTGTAAAAAACAACTCACCCCATCCATCAGAATTGGTGTTGGTCCTCTCTTAGAAGGTTTATTTATTCAAGGCGATTTTGCTATAGTCACCGCGATGACCATAGCGTTATATCACCAACCCAAATACATCACCACCTTTTACATCAGTGCTCCTGATAAAACAGCCTTGGCTAAGACCATTGATATTTATCATCAATATAATGCCCTAAATGGCCACAGCAATATACTTAGTGGAAGATGGAGCAAGGCTTTACTCCCTCCGACACAAACGGGTGGATATTCTTATTCCTGCATCATAGCGAGTACGGACGTCTCGTTGCACCAAGCCAGAAAAAAAATGTTAAAAAAGCTCATACGAAACGCAGGCTTAAAAGGTTACTCCATTGGTGATAAAAACATTTTGCGTTTAAAAAAAGTGTTTCATCATCCTTTTATGCAAAAGCATTTTAGTCGAATTGCCTCATTAGTTGATTTATTGGAGATGTCATTGAGTTACTCTAAAGGATATCCGAATGAACATAATTTAAAAGAACAATATCAACTCCTGCAAATTGATGTTCCTCAAGACAGGTATTTAGAATTAGCAGAAGATGGTGTTGGCTTTATATGGTATATTGTCCTCTTCGCAGCAACATCAGAAAACTTACTTTCCTTTCATGAGCTTGTCAGTACGTCAGCGGAGCTGCACCAAGTTACTGATAACCGATTTCACGTCCTTCCCTACAAATCCGATGTGTTAGTAGGATTAGCGCGTGTCGCATTCAATCTTTCTGATCCTACTGGCAAAGACAAAGCGCATGCTTTTTATCGGGATCTTTTAGAACGAGGGATAGAACAAGGGTTTGTCCCCCATCGCGTACCGTTCCATGTTATCAACTCTCTTGTTAATTTAGAGAGCCCTTATTGGTCTTTGATCAAAAAAATTAAAGAGGCGATTGATCCTCATCATATTATTGCTCCAGATAAATATTGGACAAAATAAATTGCCTCTTTTTACTTTTTAATCTTTATAAATGAAGTTATCAAAGTATATTTTAATCAATAAATAATTTTTTATCCTGCAAAAAAGATAAGTTATTCCCGAACACCCTCTTAATAAATGTTAAAAATCAAAGCACATTGACTCAAGTTACCTATGAATAAATAGGATCGAATAACGGGAATAAGATGCTAATAAAACAATGAATAAAGCAAAACATAAAAATACATACAAATAGATCACAGGCTTAAAAAGAGCTTACAAACAAACTTATTTATTAATTAACTTATTGATTTTAATTAAATTAAGAAAGTTATCAACAAGAGATATAAGACATAATAATAAAAATAAATTTAAAAAATAAATTTAATTAAGTTATTAACAGCGAGCACATTTCAAATTAAAAAAAGAAAAGATACAAAAAATAATCAAATGCTAAAATTGACAGTAGAAAAAAAGTTCTCTATCATTGCCAGCCTCATAATTTATTAGCAGGTTCATCATGAAACGTACCTTTCAACCCAGTAATTTAAAACGTAAACGTGATCATGGTTTTCGTGAGCGTATGGCTACTCGTGCAGGTAGATTAGTAATTAAACGTCGTCGTGCTAAAGGCCGTAAGCGTTTGACTGCATAAGTGTTTGCATTTAAAAAAACACAACGATTATTAACTAAAAAAGATTATAATCATGTGTTTGAACAAGCAAAAAAAATAGTAACATCCGAATTTATCATTCTCTTTAGAGAGAATAATTTAGGTTATGCACGACTTGGGCTGGCGTTATCAAAAAAAGTGATAGCAAAAGCTCATGATCGAAATCGTATCAAACGGCTGTTAAGAGAAAGCTTTCGACAAGAAGAACTACCTGCAGTCGATGTGGTTTTTTTAGCAAGACAAGGCGTAGCAAAACAAACAAGTGCAAGTATAAACGCTAGAATGGGCAAAACATGGAAAAAATTAATCTCATGTTACGAAAAATAGTTTGTTTTCCCATCAAACTATATCAATATTTGATTAGCCCCTTGTTAAAGCCAAGTTGCCGATATTACCCAAGTTGTTCACAATATGCGGAAAGCGCTATCCAACAATGTGGCATAACCAAAGGTTTATGGATGGCTTTAAAAAGAGTATTACGGTGCCACCCTTGGTCACGCGGTGGTTACGATCCAGTACTCCCCAACAACGAGAATCATTGATGGATATACGACGTATTGTTTTATATATGGCGCTTGCGCTAGTTAGTTTATCACTTTGGAATGCCTGGCAAATAGATTATCCTGCTAAGCCTATGCCAACAGAAAATGCGATGAGCCAGGAGAATAGTGGCCAGCCATTGTTACCTCAAGTAGCTCCCTCTAATACCAATACATCAACTCCAACAACTCCAGTTGTTGAGCAAGCTAATAACAGCAATGCCCCATTAGTTCGTGTGAAAACAGACGTTTTAGATGTAAGTATTGATCTGCAGCATGGCGATGTAGTTTCTGGAAAGCTCCTTGATTATCCTCAAAGTGTGGATGAAAAAAATAAGCCATTTCTGCTGTTACAAAATCAACCTACCGAGCGTTATGTAGCGAACAGCAGTCTTTTCGTTCCTGCAGGACAGAATGTTCAGGCACTTAATTTTAATTTTACAACCCCAAAACAACAATACGAATTGGCTCCCGATCAGAAGCAATTAGTAGTGACACTTAGTGGAAAAAATGATGAAGGACTCGATGTAAAAAAAGAACTCATTTTTACTAAAGGCAGCTACCTCATTGAGGTAAATTACAAGCTTGTTAATAACAGCAGCACTAATTGGACTGGATATTTGAATACGCAGCTGTTACGTAGTTCACCCAAAGAAGACAAATCAAGTGTATTTCATGTTGGCTCATATACGGGCGCTTCCTATTCAGAACCAGGAAAACATCGTTATCAAAAAGTAAGCTTTAGTGACATGAATAAAGCAAACCTGGATGTGGACAGTAAAGGTGGCTGGATTGCCATGCAGCAACACTATTTTTTAACCGCGTGGATTCCAACTGCGGATACGAATAATAAATTTTATACACGAGCGGTAAATAATGATTATACCATTGGTGCTGTAAGCAACCCGATTACACTGAAACCTGCAGAGCAAAAAACGGTCAGTGCTAAATTATACGTAGGCCCAGAAATTACCAGTGTCTTAGAAAAGATTGCTCCATCGCTTGATCTTACCGTGGATTATGGAATTTTATGGTTTTTATCATCGCTATTATTCTCGGTGATGAAAGCGATTTATAATGTTGTAGGCAACTGGGGTTGGTCTATCGTTTTAGTGACCGTATTAATCAAGCTTGCCTTTTATCGTTTATCTGCTGCTAGCTATAAATCAATGGCTGGAATGCGTAAGTTACAGCCTAAATTACAAGCCTTGCGCGAGCGATATGGTGATGACAAAGCAAAAATCAGCCAGGCTACCATGGAGTTATACAAACAGGAAAAAGTAAATCCTTTGGGCGGCTGTTTACCGATCGTGATTCAAATTCCAGTCTTTATTGCTCTGTATTGGGTTTTACTGGAAAGTGTTGAGTTAAGACAAGCGCCCTTTATTTTCTGGATTAAAGATTTGGCTTCAGCTGATCCCTATCATGTATTGCCATTAATTATGGGGGCTACGATGCTGATTCAACAAAAATTAAATCCAGCGCCTCCAGATCCAATGCAAGCAAAAGTCATGATGTTTTTACCGGTATTATTTACAGGCTTGTTTTGGAATTTTCCAGCCGGTTTGGTATTGTATTGGATTGTGAATAATACTTTATCTATATTGCAACAATGGTACATTACCCGTAAATATTCTGATGAAAAACCTGTAAAAAAACTTGTTCCAGCTAAATAAATGTTTACAGAAACTATAGTAGCTATCGCTACCCCACCCGGAAGAGGTGGGGTAGGAATTATCCGGTTATCTGGACCACAAGCATATTCCATTGCTGTATTACTTAATGGCAATAAGACCTTAAACCCCCGCTTGGCAAC
Organism: Legionella cherrii; assembly: GCF_900635815.1. Lineage (NCBI taxonomy): Bacteria > Pseudomonadati > Pseudomonadota > Gammaproteobacteria > Legionellales > Legionellaceae > Legionella > Legionella cherrii. The sequence goes on along the minus strand of NZ_LR134173.1, from coordinate 754,445 downwards.
TTTTTGCTCCTTTTACTCATTTACAGAAAACAATAAATCACTCTCATTAGATTCTTTAATTGACCAAGGGATTATGATTTATTTTAAAGCACCTCATTCGTTTACCGGTGAGGACGTTGTTGAAATCCAAGCCCATGGTTCTCCTGTTGTTCTTGATATGCTGACCAAAGTATGCATTCAACTAGGAGCTCGATTGGCACGGCCAGGAGAATTTTCTGAACGCGCGTTTTTAAATGATAAAATTGATTTAACTCAAGCAGAAGCAATAGCTGATCTAATTCAAGCCAGTTCACAAACTGCCGCGCGAATGGCTTTAAAGTCACTACAAGGTGAGTTTTCAAATAAAATTAATCAATTAAATGAAAAAATTATTCATTTACGGCTGTATGTAGAAGCGGCAATTGACTTCCCAGAAGAGGAAATAGATTTTCTTAATGACGGTAAAGTTGCCCTTTTATTACAAAATATTTTAACCGAATTAGAAGAGATACGAGCTCAAGCCAATCAAGGGGTGATCCTGCGCGAAGGGTTATCCGTAGTGATTGCTGGAAGGCCTAATGCGGGCAAATCCACTTTAATTAATTGCTTAGCTGGGCGTGATATAGCCATAGTTACCGAAATTGCTGGCACTACTCGTGATGTCATGCGTGAACATATTTTACTGGATGATATTCCCCTACACATCATCGATACCGCAGGGTTACGTGAATCGCATGATGTAGTTGAGAAAGAGGGAATTAAACGAGCATGGCAAGAACTAAAGAAAGCAGATTGTGTGTTACTTGTTGTTGATGTGAATGATTTAGAGCAGCATCATCATCTAACAAAAGAAATTAAAACCGCGTTACCTCCAGAAGTTCCCGTTATTACCGTATTCAATAAAATTGATACCTTGGGACATACTACGCAAATACACGATCATACCGTCTATATCTCTGCAAAATCTGGAGAAGGAATGGATGGTTTGAAACAATTGATAAAACAGGTTGTAGGTTATCAACCGAATGAGGGACACTTTCTTGCCAGAAGACGTCATCTGCACGCATTAGATGAAGCCAAAAAAATACTGTCTATTGGCCAACAACAACTGCTCGAGCATCGAGCTGGGGAATTGTTAGCCGAGGATTTACGTCAAGCACATCAAAGTTTGTGTGAGATCACTGGCGAATTCACTTCTGATGATTTATTAGGGTATATCTTTTCCAGCTTCTGCATTGGTAAGTAACGGTTTGCGGTGGAACTCAAGCGCTCACTCAGACTGAACTGCATGGCCCGTCAGCAAGGCTAGGTCTGTTTATTATTTGTGCTATTCTTATATGTAGAGCTTTATAAACGAGGTATTCAGCATGGCTCAGATAGCCGAAGGAGTAGCCAAGCAGATAGCAGACGATTCTTTAGACATAGTAAACGATGCCGCACAGATGTTACAAAATAAAAACGATAACCAATCTAATGATGACTCAAGCATGAGCATGGACTCCCCTTCAGGAACTAATTCAGATCTTATGGAGATTGCTTCAACTATGTTACCTGATAATCTGAATGATATTGTGCAATCTGTAAGTGGCGGGCAAAATCAATCACTAGCAGATAAAGGAGAAAATCTTCTTGAAGAAGGTGCTGACGAAGGCATGAATATGGGAATGTCATTCATAGAGGGAAATAAGTAAGCTGATTAGATTAACTCCATAGTACCAAACGATTTAATCGTGTTTCATGAGCGGTCGTTGTTCCAAGGCACGCTTATGAAATACCAAGAGTGTTATTGCATTGGAGATTTATTCCTTCAGGTGATGCCGCAATTGAATTGATTTTGATCATCCATTGGCAATGAAACCATTGTCTCAATAAAAAATTTTAAAAAGTTTTTTTCTTAATATTCTCGAAGACTTAGGTTGAATTTTAGTGCAAGTGGCTTGGGAATGGGATTTACAGCGTGCTTTCTTCTGTCTATGATAATTGTACGTAAATCAAAAGAAGAACCATTTATGTCACCACGAGGCGGAAAAAGACCAGGGGCAGGGCGTCCCAAGGGGGAGCCGACCAAAGCAGTTCGTCTTCCCCTATCTCAGCTTGTTGAGTTAGAGCAACTAAAGAATCGCGCGGCGTACCAATTGCCGGTATTTGCAAGCAAAATACAAGCAGGTTTTCCATCACCTGCCGATGATTACATTGAGGGGTATCTTGATTTAAATACCAAATTCATAAAGCATCCAGCTTCCACCTTTGTTTTGCAAGCGACAGGGGATTCCATGGTGAATGCCGGTATTTTTTCAGGGGATTGGCTTTTAGTCGATAGAAGCATAGAACCGTCCGATGGCCGTATTGTGATTGCTGCGGTCAATGGTGAACTGACCGTAAAGCACCTGTCGAAAAAGGCAGGCAAGGTACAATTACTCCCTGCCAATCCCAAATTTAAACCCATTGATATTACGGAAGAGGATGAAATGGTGATTTGGGGTGTGGTGACTTTAGTGCTGCATGAGCTTGTCTAACATGTTTGCATTAGTGGATTGCAATAATTTTTATGCCAGTTGTGAGCGCTTGTTTCGCCCTGATTTAAAGGATGTTCCTATCGTGGTGTTATCCAATAATGATGGATGTTGCATCGCGCGTTCGAATGAGGCCAAAGCATTAGGTATAGCCATGGGCGAGCCTTATTTTAAAATTAAAGGGTTGTGCAAACAGCATGGGGTGAAAGCCTTTTCCTCGAATTACACCCTTTATGGCAACATCAGTCATCGCGTGATGTGTACCATTGAAGAAAGCTGGCCGCATGTGGAAATTTACTCCATTGATGAAGCATTTCTTGATTTAAGTAGCTTACCCTTAGCCATCCATGATTCCTTTTGCGAACAATTACAAAAGAAAATCTTAAAACATACAGGGATACCTACTTCGATTGGTATAGGGCCCACTAAAACCTTGGCCAAGGTAGCCAATCATTTGTGTAAAAAGGTTTTTAAAATTCCCATATTTAATATTACCTCGAATCGTGAATCCTTATTGCAGCAGATTTCAGTAGGGGACGTCTGGGGGGTAGGACGGCAATGGGAAAACAAATTAATCGCGCGCGGCATTCATACTGCCTATGATTTGGCAACGACCAATCCTCATCTTTTGAAGAAGAGTTTTAATGTGGTGCTGATGCGGACGGCAATGGAACTGCAAGGAGTTGCCTGTGGTGGTTTAGAAGAGGTCGAGGCCAAACAAAATATTATGTCCTCTAAAAGTTTTGGACAAATGCAAACACAATTGGCTTCAATCGCGGAATCAGTCAGTAGCCATTGTGCCCGAGCGGTGGAAAAAATGCGTCATCAACATTTGGTGGCACAACGCATCGGTGTTTTTCTACATACCAATCGGTTTCGCGAAGATTTGGCGCAACATGTTCAATCCATAGAATTTCGTTTTATTAATCCCACCGATGATTTGCGCTTAATTACTAAAATCGCCAAACGATGTCTGCAACGTATTTTTAAAAGTGGATATTACTATAAAAAAGCGGGTGTATGTCTTCTGGACTTAATTCCTAAAAACCCACAACAGCTGGATCTGTTTCACCAACCATGTGAAGAGCAAATACAGGACGCGGAACAATGGATGAGTGTGTTGGAGCAAATCAACCAAAAATTTGGACGAAGCACCATTCGACTCGCAGCTGAAGGCTATTCAAAGCCTTGGGCGATGCGAGCAGAACTTAAATCACCTGCTTATACCACTCGATGGTCTGAGGTTCCTCTGGTTCGGGTGTATTAAAAGAGGACATCATGAACGAGCTAAAGGATAAAAATTCAATAAGAAAAATCATTCATATTGATATGGATTGTTTTTATGCCGCAATTGAGATGCGTGATTTTCCTGAGCTGGCCAATAAACCCATCGCGGTAGGAGGGGCTGCTGACCGCAGAGGGGTTATTGCAACGTGCAATTATGCAGCCCGTACATTTGGGGTACGCTCTGCCATGTCCACAGCACAGGCACTGAAATTATGCCGTCACCTTATTTTGCGACCTGTGCGCATGGACGTTTATCGAAATGAAAGCCAACATATTAGAGATTTATTTGCAGAATACACTGACCTTATTGAACCTTTATCTTTGGATGAAGCCTATCTTGATGTGACGGACTCACCTAATTGTAAAGGAAGTGCTACTTGGATGGCTCAAGAGTTACGGGAGCGAATTTATCAGACACGACAATTGACTGCGAGTGCAGGAATTGCACCGAACAAGAGTTTGGCAAAAATTGCCAGTGACTGGCATAAACCGAATGGGCAAAAAGTGATTAAACCAGAGGAAGTGGCTGCATTTATGATTGATTTGCCTGTACGCAAATTATTTGGTGTAGGCCCTAAAATGGAAGAGAAACTCAAGTCATTAAATATTCAAACCTGTGGTGATTTACAACATCATTCAATGGACTATTTAGTGAATGAGTTTGGCGTCATGGGGCAGAGGCTTTATGATTTAGCGCGGGGTGTGGATGAGCGACCCGTTAATCCTGAGCGTATTCGAAAATCGATTAGTGTCGAAGAAACTTATTTACACGATTTACCGGATGTGGAAGCCTGTTTGGCTGCTTTACCCGAATTAATGGTGCGCCTTGAAGCGCGAATCCAGCGAGCGGGAGAAATTCTTGGAATACATACTCTTTTTGTTAAATTAAAATTCAATGACTTTCAGCAAACCACAGTGGAGCGCGTGCATGACGGTCTCGATTTAAATATTTTATGCCAACTGATGCACGAAGGTTTTTTGAGAAAGCGTATGCCGGTACGATTGTTAGGCATAGGAGTCAAATTGAAGCAAGAGAGAATCCTTGAGGGGATTCAACTGGAATTAAATTTGGATGAGACACTATTTGAAAAGTAACTCGTAAGTTTTTCCCTGTTTGAAAAGAAATCATCGATTATAATTCGTTAAGCCTTAATGATTGTTTTATGATCCAAAAATCGCTCCAGGGATCTTTTTCTAATTGCTTTAAACGGGAAGGTAAGGTTTTAATAGTGAAACTATTGTCTGCTTTATTATCACTTAACTCATCCCATGACAGTGGGGTTGCAACAGGAGCATGAATTTTTGCTCGAGTAGAATAAGGTGCTATGGCTGTTGCTGTACGTTGATTACGTAAGTAATCTACAAAAATTTTGCCATAACGTTTTGATTTAGTCATTTTACTGATGTAACGTTGAGGGTTTAATTTTTCTAAAAATTGAACAAAGATGTGAGTAAATAGCTTTACTTCCTCCCATTCGTATTCAGGTAAAATTGGAATAACTATGTGTAACCCTTTGCCGCCACTACTTTTTACAAATGATTTTAATTGATATTGGATTAAATGGTCGCGAATATCGAATGCTGCAGTAACGACATCAGCCCAAGCCACATCTGGAGCAGGATCTAAATCAATAACAATAATATCTGGCTGTTCTAGATGATTAATGGTACTTCCCCAGGGGTGAATTTCTAAAACGTCCATTTGCACGAGACTTAATAACCCTTCTTTGTCATTTAAATAAATGTAGTATTCATGACCCTCGTCTGCAGGATCTTCAATGGGATGAAGAGCTTTTTTAGTTGCTTTATTATAATGGCGTTGATAAAAACATTTATTGTAATCTGAAGGGCAACGTACTAAGGTTAATGGCCTTAGAGTCAAATAAGGAAGAATGTAATCACTGACAGCTTCATAATAAGCCAGTAGATCGTGTTTGCTTATATTATCTTCAGGATAAAGAATTTTATCCGGATTGGTCATTTTAAATTGAGAATGGTTCTTGGTGGTTCCTGCCGCTTTTTCTTTTTTTACCCTTCGTACAGGAAGTTCAAGCTCACGCATGACTTCAGTAGCTTTTTTATCCAATCGCATCCCTTTAAAACTAGGATGCCGTAAAAGACCTTCTTTTGTCCATTCCGTAAATTCTACCTCACAGACCAAAACGGGGTTGAGCCAATGGGCCTGAGTAGAACCGGGAGGTTTGCTATTAAATGGATTAATTGGTGCTCTATTTGGGAGTAGAAGTTTATTGATATCATTCAGTGATTGAGTATTAAATCCTGTCCCCACATTTCCTGTATAATCCAATGTTCCATCTTTATTATATACCCCAAGTAACAGTGAACCAAAATGAGCACGTCCTCCTTTAGGGGAAGTGTAACCACCAATTACAAACTCTTGTCGTTTAATGCATTTAATTTTTAACCAATCTTTGCTTCGTTTAGAAAGATAGATGCCATCTACACGCTTAGAAATAATTCCTTCTAAGCCATGGTTACAAGAGTATTCATAAAGCTCTTTGCCTTCTGTAATGATATGGTCACTATAATGAAGGAGAGGTACATCAGCAGCAAGAACATTTTTTAAAATTGATTTACGCTCAATTAAGGTTAGCCGCCGTAAGTCGTAACCTTCAAAGTACAGTAAGTCGAAAAGGAAATAAATCAAAGGGGCTTTTTTTTTATTTTTAATGGAGCTTTGTAATAATTGAAAATCCGAACGTCCTTCAGCATCAAGGACGACTACCTCTCCGTCGAGAATGAGTTGAGCAAAAGGAAGTTGATTTATTGCTTCGGCAATCGGCTGTAACTCATGGGTCCAATCTTTATTATTGCGCGATTTAAGAATGACGTCTGCACCATTTTTAAAGGACAAAATCCGATAACCATCTAGTTTAATTTCATGAGCCCACTGGTTACCTTCAGGGGGCTCGTCAACTAAAGTTGCAAGTTGTGGTGCAATAAAATCAGGAAAATTGGTTTTTCTTAGATTTTCAGGTAAGAAAATAGTGGGTTTAATTTTTGTTTTTTTTTTCGTCCTTTGGGGCTTAACCGCTTTAGCCTCGGAATTTTGCCAGACATGGGTATAATGTTTAGCAATTTCCTCTATGGAATAGTTTGATTTTACACTTTTTGTTAGAATCTGGGTTACATCATAGTCTTGTTCTTCTTTGCTGTATTGATCTTCGTATTTAATCAAAAACCAATGTTTTTCGTCTTTAAATCGAATTAAGTCCCAGCGGCCATTTAATTTTTTAGCATGAAGATTAAAGCGCAAATGTCCTTTTTCATAGGCTGTATCAGGATTATCATCGAGTGGCTCCCAAGTTCCCTTATCCCATAGCATCACCGTTCCTCCACCATACTGCCCTTTAGGAATAATGCCTTCAAACGAGCCATATTGAATGGGATGGTCTTCGACGTGCATGGCGAGACGTTTGACTTTTGGATCAAGGCTTGGTCCTTTTGGGATGGCCCAACTTTTTAAGACACCATTCAGCTCAAGACGGAAATCATAATGGAGATGGCTTGCAGCATGCTTTTGAATTACAAACAGACGCGAATGCTCTTTGATAACCTTGCCTTTCGGTTCGGGAGTTTTAGTAAAATCTCTTTTTTTATGATATTGACTAAGTCCCATAACACAATTCCTTATTTTGCAGCACTCCTTTTGGTTGGAGAAGGTTTGTTCGATTTTTTCTTTTTCATGCTTTCTTTCAAAAGTGAAACAAAATCAACTACAGAATCATGGCTTCGAACTGCTTTAGACACTTTTTTACCTTTTTTGGTTATGTCCTTAATTTGTCCATCCAGCCATTTTTGCATCGTTTCGCGATATTCATTATGATATTTTTCTGGCTCCCAAGAGGTGCTCATATCATTAATTAAATCGACTGCCATCTTTATTTCTTTATCCGAAATTCTGTACGTTTTTATATTTTCTTTAGGAACATTAAGATCTTCTTCTGAACGGATTTCGTCTTGAAAATGAATAAGATATAAAAGGAGAGTATGGTCATGTGGAAGAATGATGCTCAAATATTCTTTGGTGCGTAATATGGTTTTGGCCACACCCACTTTGTTTGTTTTCTTTAAAGCTTCACGTAGAAGTACATAGGCTTTTTTATTTTTTCCTTCAGGAATTAAATAATAAGGTTTTGTAAAAAAGAGAGTATCAATATCTTTCATGTCGACAAATTCTTCGATATCAATGGTTTTAAAGAGCTCAGGACTCGCTTTTTCAAAAGCTTCTTCATTGACGATAATGTAATTACCTTGATCGTATTCATAACCTTTTACAATGTCATTCCATGGTACTTCCTTGCCCGATTCTTCGTCTACTCGTTGATAACGTACGCGGGTTTTTGTTTTGGAATTTAAGAGATGAAAGTGTATTTCATTTTTTTCTTCTGTAGAGACCAATGAAATTGGAATTGAAACCAATCCAAAAGAAATATCACCTTTCCAAATTGAACGCACCATCCTTAACTCCCTGATTTGTTCTCAAAAGTACATTTAGGAATAATAAATACTGTTTAATTATAGGACACAATGAAGTTTTATTGGAAAAAGAAAGGAATGGGATAGCTCAATTGATGCATTCTTATCTAATTATGTGATTGTTTTTTTTTATTAAAAATTATTTGTAATCGTGCGGCAATAAGAGGAGCCATCTATCAGTAAAATTGCCATTTTAAGTCCATTAAGTGAAGCCATTGTTGAGTGGCTAATTAAGCATGGAATGATTGTTAATTTTGTGCCTTTTTAAATGAGTTTGCTTCCCCAATTAAAAAGTCGATTTAAGCAGTGATAACATAACTTTTTCGAATCAAAGATGAGGGTTTAGCTGAATTAGACTCTAAAATAAGTGCATCTAAAAGAACATTCAAGGACCTAATGCAAGAGGCACTCCTCCTAAATGCTTCCTTATTTATTGGAATATTTTAATTTGACAAACAGTCACCTGTTATTAAGCTTATTTATAGACGCATGGCAAATTGCAATTCGTCTTCGATAGCTAAAGGGAGATTAGTGATGAATGACTTCAACGACAATGCAAAAGAAATTAAAAGAAAAGCGAGTGAACTTTTAAAAACTGCTAAAGAAAAAGCGGGAAATGCTTATTATGAAACGAAACCTAAAGCAGATGAATTAGCAGCACAAATTGGTAATACCGCTGTCGATTTGTATCAATCTGGGAAGCAAGAAATAAATAGGGCAGAAAAATACCTTGAAGATTCTATAGCATGTACTGCCCATTCTATCCAAAGAAAACCGCTAGCCTCTGTTCTTATCGCAGCCGGAATTGGTTATCTTTTTGCTAAAATTTTTAAATAGAATGAAAGTGAAAAATACGTTTATCTTCTTTAGTTAAAAATAAATGAAAAGAAATTTATTTATTATCGAATAAAAGAGGGGCAATGCACGCTATAAAAAATCATACAGAAAGATAGAAATACTAGCCAAATAAGTGGGTTGCTCCTACGCCTATAAGATTATTAAATCCTTGAAATTTTCCTGTTATGCGCTGATAAAAGGTCATATCCAGTGTGGTTTTAGTGTTAAACAGAAATATAATTCCTCCTCCTCCAGCGATTCCTAATGATTCATGCGCACTGGTTTTTGATTGCCCGACAAACTCTATGTAGGTACTTATATTTTTTAAAGTATAACTGACTGAAAAAATTGGATTTATACTTTGAAATTGCTGTCCACCTTGAATTAAAGGATCACTGAAAGTACTGATACCCATTTGAAGTTGCCAAGAAAGCTCATTGGTAAGTTTATTAGAAATCATCCCATTAATAGTAGCTTCTGAATGGGGACTGCCGAAGTTTTCATTTCCACTGGGAGGAGAAAATAATCCCTCTCCGGAAATAATCCAATTTTTGTTGTAATAAAACCTATATTTTATCCCCATCCAAAGGGGCGTTGTCCCAGAAAATGGAACTCTAGTTTGATGAATATAATTAGAGGGGGTAATCACAAATTCAGAGTTATTGGATAAGCCGACTCGCGCACTGAGCTCAGGACCATTTCTTTGTGTTCCTATGCCTATGAGTTTTTGATTTTGAAATCCTCCCTCAATGAGCAAGGTGTTTTTAGGGACGGTACAGGAACTATCAGAGAAAGAAGGTCTATTTATAATCGATAAAAGCATGTTGTCACCCTTGCAAGGATCTGCCTCTGCATAAACAATATAAGGGAAAAAAAATAAACTAAAAAATAAATTGAACTGGTTTCTCATCTTGGGTGATTTCTCTAGCTGCCACTCTTCATAGGGATAACTCTAGATTATCTAAATATGAGAAACTAGCCAAATTAAAATTAAAATACTTAATGGTACTCCCAATAAGCAAACGATAAGGTAAGGACTTGTCCCATCTTTAGGTATAAGATTGATGCGTTTGCAAAAATAATTATATTTAATTTTATTGATCACAAATTATAATCAATGGGGTCCTTCAGCAGGGAAGGTACTTTGGTTATCAGTATTAAATAATTTGAAGTAATATCAGAGAGCGAGCTTAATTGTTGCTCCTGGTGGTCATCAGCCACTATCTTAAACTGTAAAAGATTAATTTATCTCATCAAAAAAGAAGTCTCTATGAATTACTACTTATCATTCCTTTACTTTTTTGAAACATTTTTACCGTTTTGAAACATTATGATAAAAAAAGAAACAAAAAAATCTTGTCAAATGAAAAAACCAGTGGTACCGTATCCTAGAAATAAAACTCCCTGTATATTTTTTGTGAGGTTGCGATGGCTTTTTCAAAACAAAATGAGGCGTTTACTAACGATAAGATCCAGTTTTTCACGCAACTTCATAGGAATGAGATAAACAGTCTTCAGGATATTGAAGGCCGGGCTGCCAAGACCAGTTATTCCTTTATATTAGACAATCTAAAATCTCTTGAAACTGAATTCAACCTATTATTCAATGTACTGCAAAAGCAACGCAATGAAGATGACGAAAAGAACATCGCATTTTGGAAATATTGTTACTATTGCTGCACCCTTTTAGAAGCTTTTCATCAAGCATATTCACAACACAGCAAAGTCGAAAAATATAAAGAGATCAAAAAGAACATCTTAGACCGCCTCTTAAAAAGGACTAAGGAAGACGCTAAAAAGGAAAAGACGTTTCTCGAATCTTTGCGAATGAGCTTTAGTGATAGTTTTGATAATTTAAGGAAGGCACCAGCTCATTTATCACAAATCCGTGATTATGTGGCTTATTTAAATCTGTGCCGTGTGTATTGGGTTTTTTGCCGTTTAACTCTCACAAAGGGCTTTACTCTCGCAAAAGAGCTGCAAATTCTTGAAAAGCTGGATGCAATTCTGGGGACGCATACGGATGCTGATAAAATAATTGACTTTATTAAAGCACCTAATGGCGTATTGAATTATTTGAGCGTGGGTTTGTTTTTAATCCGCTTTGCAATCGATTTTGGTTATTTAGTGCAACACACGTGGTTTCCAACAGAGGGAGAAAAAAAGGATAAAACGACAGCTCTTGAGCGTTTTAAGTTTGAATTGCAAAAACGTCATTGTAACTTTGCGAATGACTTGGTATGGGCGACAGTAAACTTCATTACTAATTTTAACCATATTACCAACATCCCAGATCCTACGGCCGGGATAATTACAGCTGTCTTTTTAGGCTTTGACGTGCTCATGACTTTGCACAAATACAATTTGGCCCAAAGGGAGTATTCACTCAAGAAGAGTGAACTCAAGAGCCAATTGGATGAGTACAAATTAAATCCAAAAAAGTACTCAGGGATGGATTTAGAGCGGCATAAAGCAATACTTGAACTTGAACTTTCAGAGTTGGAAATTAACTGGCAAACAAAACAAGCAACTTTTTATTTTAATGCGGCTGCAGCTGCTTTATTGATGGCGGGATTTTCAGTCTCGCTGATGTTTACAGGACCAGGAATCGCTGTTGCTTGCTTTTTTGTTTGTACTCTTGCCGTCGCTATGTATCTTTCCTCTGATTCTTATTCGAAATTCAAGGAGAAAAGTTTACGTTTGGATGCGGCTAAAAATGGAACAGAGCTTCAATTAGCACTAAAAGAATACGAAGCGGCGCGCAATGATTTTATTTTTACGATGATCAAAAATACCGTAATGCCTACCCTTTTAATTGCTACTTTTGCGGTATGCTGGCCTGCAGCTATCGTTTTAACGGCGCTCTATCTCGGTTATGAACTTTACCATGCGTATGATCAGCATCACAGTACGAAAGCGCCATTAGCTTTGGATGGACCTGTTATCGACAGTTCGAGTGACAAAAGTACAATCAAAACGGATGAGGTAGAGGAGTATGAGGATGAGGTTGATATAGGCTGCTGTGCTTTTAATTAAGTTCGCCAAGCGGGCTGATTATCAGCAGGGCCCCACATCATCCCAAGTGGAACTGGGATGATGTGGTTCCAATCTACATGGATTTATTTTTTATCGCCAATGCTTTTTCATACAATTCGTTTTTACTGCCATTACTCAACTTACACGCAATGGCCACGGCTTGTTTCAGCGGCAACTCGCTGAGCAACACTTCCAGCAGTTTTTCCTGACTATCCGGTTCAGAAACAGCTGGGCGCGGAGGGATGAGCAAAACAAATTCACCTTTCACATGCGCTGGTTCGGCCAAAAGCCAGCTTTTGACTTCCTTGATAGTTCCTGAAATAAAGCGTTCAAACGTTTTGGTTAATTCTTTGGCAAGTACCATCTCGCATGGTTCACCAAAAATGTCACCCAAATCATCGATGCATTCAAGAATCCGATGGGTTGACTCATAAAAAATCAGCGTATGGGGTTCTGTCTTCAAAGATTCTAATTTAGTTCTCCGTGCCTGTTGTTTCGCTGGGAGAAATCCTAAAAAAAGAAAAGAATCACAAGGGATACCTGCAGCACAAAGTGCGGTAATTAATGCACATGCTCCAGGAACCGGGACAACCTGAATGTGATGTTGTCTTGCCAGTTTAACCAATAAAAAACCTGGATCACTAATTAATGGAGTACCGGCATCACTGATTAAGGCGACAGACTTTCCTAGTAAAAGTTCTTCGATAATGTGTTTGCTTTTATCATTTTCATTATGCGCATGCAGCGACTCAAGACTGTTTTTTATTCCTAAAGAGCTGAGTAGTTGTAGGGAGTGACGCGTGTCCTCCGCTAAAATAAAATCAACTGATTTAAGCACCTCTAATGCCCTAAACGTAATGTCCTCACGGTTTCCTATCGGAGTTGCAACGATATAGAGAGTTCCTCTGCCTGTTGCTAGTGAGTTAGTCATAGTTTATCCTCTTGCGTTATTGCTTATTCAATGTCTAAGAATATGTTTATTAAAACAATAAAAATTCGCACATTTTTTTTACTGACATCAACCTTTTTTCTTTGTGAGTGCACCACCGCAGTTAATCCTCCACAAATGGCAACACCGGCCCCAGTAACGACTCCTAAAGTGGAGAACAAAAAAATAGCGAATCCTTATTCCAAACCTACGGCAAGTTACCTCACACAGGCCAAAAATCAAGAAGGCAGTGAAAAGCAACAATCATTAATCCGTGCAGCAGGACGTTTGATTTCAGAAGGCCAATGGCGACAAGGCGCTGCTATTTTAGCACAGACTTCTGACTTAACACCGGCGGCTATGAATGAAAAAAATCTTTTATTGGCGCAAATTGATCTCATACGGGATCGCCCGCAAATGGCATTAAGTAAATTAACCCGTATTACCGAACGTGATGCATTTGCACCATACCAAAAGATTCAATTTCATGAGCTATTGGCACAAGCTTACCGTGGCACAAACAACCTCTTGGAATCGATTAATGAACGTATACACCTTGAATCGTTGTTGACTGACGAAGAGAGCCAAGCCACTAATCGTCGTACATTGTGGTTAACTTTGACTCATGTGTCACCAGCGGAATTAAATTCTTTGACTGCTAAGGCATCCGAACAATCGGTTTTACAAGGTTGGCTGCAGCTTGCATTAATTTCGCGTAAGTATCGTGATGATCCCAAGTCTTTAATGACTGCTTTAGAACAGTGGCAATCTCATTTTAGCACTCATCCGGCAAATCATATTTTACCTAATCCATTGGATTCAATTGCCAGTAAAATGCATACCCCACCGAAACATGTCGCTCTATTACTCCCCCTAAGCGGTGCTTTACAGGGTCCAGGAACTGCAGTACGCGATGGATTTATGGCCGCCTATAAAAAAAATAACAGCAACACCTCCATGCAGGTGAAAACCTATGATACCAGTAAAGGAGATGTTGCTTCTTTATACAAAAATGCGATCAGTGATGGTGCTGATTATGTTGTGGGTCCGTTGACAAAATCACAAGTCGCGGTAGTAGCTGCATTAGAACATCCTGTTCCTACCTTGTTATTAAATGATGCGGATACGAGCATCCAGGAAAATTCTTATTCATTTGGACTTTCGCCAATAAATGAGGCAATCCAGGTAGCGATCAGAGCAAAAAACAAGGGGTATAGTCGTGCATTGATTATTGCACCTGGAAATGATTGGGGTAAAGAGGTGAGCAAAGCCTTTTCACAACAATGGCAAAAGAGTGGTGGTCGTGTTGTTGATACTTTTTCATATGGTTCAAATGATGATTTGAATAAAAAAATGAAGGATTTTCTGCAAATCAGCAACAGTCAGCAACGCGAGAAAAAAATAAGGGAGTTACTCGGGCAAAAAATCCAACCTGTTATGAGCAGGAGACAAGATTTTGATATGATATTTCTATTAGCCTACCCGTCAAAAGCACGTCAAATTATGCCGTTGCTCAATTATTATTTTGCGGGAGATGTTCCCGTTTATGCTACTGCCAGTGTCTATGGTGGTCAGGCTAACCCGTTGAAAGATAAAGACCTTGATGGGATTATTTTCTGCGATATTCCCTGGGTTTTCGCACACCAGGCGGGTACACGCAATTGGCCAGAACAATTTAATAGTTATAATCGTTTGTATGCTTTAGGAATAGACAGTTATACTTTGGCCACCCAATTGAATCAATTGATGTTATTCCCCGCGGATCAATCGCGTCATGGCGATGGTATTTTATATCTCAAGCCATCACAACACGTTGCCCGTGTATTGGAGTGGGGACAATTCAAACAAGGACTAGTGCATTCATTGGGTGAGACAGTGTAATTGATAACGCAAGAGAAAGGACGCATTGCTGAAGAGAAAGCTTTAGCCTATTTAAAAACACAAGGACTTAAATTAATTACGCAAAATTACAGGTGCCGGCTGGGCGAAATTGATTTAATTATGCGTGACAAGGAAGCACTGGTGTTTATAGAGGTCCGTTCGCGAATTTCCACCCAGTTTGGTGGGGGGATTGCGAGTGTTACTTATGCAAAAAGACAAAAAATAATCAAGACAGCTACCCTCTTTATGCTAGAACATCAAAAATATGATCAATTTGCTCTTCGTTTTGATGTGATTGGCATTGATGGCAAATCAGCGTCCATTAATTGGATAAAGGATGCATTTGGGGCGGATTATTGATTAAGCTACCTGCGGATTGCTGCTGAATTGGATGTAGGTTGGGCTTTACCCCAACAAAAACTCCATATTGCATGAAAGGAAATGTTGGGCCCAAGGCCCAACCTGTATCTTAGTGAAAACTGATTAGGGATAACACTTCTGGTTGTTCTTCCTACAGGTTACAATTTTTTAATGAAGTAGAGGTTTAATATGATGGTACAAATGGAAGAACGAGTAAGGCATTTATTTGGTATAAACATAGAAACCAAAATAGCGCTTGCTGATTCTTTATCTGATTTGATTGCCAGGGCTGGTCAACGTTTAGTGAATTGTTTGCTTGCAGATGGAAAAATATTATTGTGTGGCAACGGGGGCTCAAGTGCCAACTGCATGCATTTTGCCAGTGCGATGTTGAATCAATTTGAAGTTGAGAGGCCTTCTCTGCCCGTAATCAATTTAAGTACAGACGCAACCAGCTTAAGTTCTTCTGCCAATGACAATCATTACAGTCAAATTTTTGCCCGACAAATTCAAGCGCTTGGGCAAGAAAATGATGTCTTGCTTTTATTAACTACATCAGGCAACTCAGACAGTATGCTGTATGCCCTGCATGCTGCTAATGAACGAGGCATGGATGCAATTGCTTTGAGTGGACGCGATGGAGGTGTTCTCGCAAACCATTTAGGCCCTGAGGATATCGAACTGCGTGTTGCATCGGATAATTCAGCACGAATTAGAGAAATGCATCTGTTCATCTTACATTGCTTTTGTGATTTAATTGACCAATCATTATTTGGTCAAGTCATGGGATAAAAAAATGAGATTTAAATTAAGATCGCTTGCTTTTGTTTTAGCGGCTACCCTGTTAACAGGTTGTGTCGCAGCAGTAGTAACTGGTGCAGTGGCCGGAATGGTTTATGACCGGCGTGGGGTTATCACTATGGAAGCTGACGCACGACTATTTCATGTCATTCATAAAGCCATTGTAACAAACCGTCAGTTTAGTGATTCACGAGTTCTGGTGACCAGTTTTAATCGTGTGGTATTGCTTGTTGGGCAAACACCTACCTCCTCTTTACGAGATTTGGCTGAAAAAATTGCACGAGGAACCCCCGGAGTACATCGCGTATATAATGAATTATCGGTCGGATATCCTATACCGCTTACTGCTCGTTCGAATGACAGTTTGATTACCAGCCAAGTTCGCACCAGATTGCTGGCTAAAAAGGGTCTGGAGTCGGGCTCCATCCGGGTTGTAACTGAAAATCGAGTGGTGTATCTCATGGGTATCGTTAACGATCACCAAGCAGCGCTTGCCGTAGATGCGGCACGACGAGTTAATGGCGTGAATAAAGTGGTTAAAATTTTTCAATACATTCATTAAAATAAAATGTTAAAACAAGGATGTTTTGCTCTATTACTAATCTTCGTTCTCTGTTTGTCTGGCTGCATAGGCAGCTTATGGACAGGCGCTACTATGGTTTACGATAGACACGATGTGTATAAAAAATTGGATGATTACAATTTATTCCTTAAAGTGAATAATGCAATCACTGTAGATAATGCATTTAAAAATAACAGTTGTGTCATTGATATTGCTATTTTCAATGGAGATGTCTTGGTGGCTGGCCATGTTCCTACCGCTGAAATGTTAGCCGAGTTACAACGACGATTGGCTACAGTAAAAGGTTATCGACGTTTATTTAATCAAGTCAGGGTAAGTTCTTCGGGACCAAATTCGATGCAAGACAGTTGGATAACCGCAAAAATTCGCAGCCAAATTTTCGCTGATGGTTCTATTGATCCGAATGCGTTTAAGGTCGTGACTTCGGATCGGGTTGTTTATTTAATGGGAGATGTACATCAAGAGCAAGCCGAAAAAGTCATTAATATGGCAAGACAAACCAGTGATGTTGCGCGTGTGGTAAAGATTCTTAAATATTATACTTATCAAAATAATCCGGTTGCTTAATCCTAAAAAAGCAGTGGATGGAAAAGAGACATACATCCATCTGCTTTTTTAGGATGCATGAATTAATGGAAATGTCCTTTGTCAGGTCGTTTACGCATTTTCCTCAATTTAAATTGCCCGTAACAATCCCGTAGAACCATTTATTCCTTCTTCATCATTTAAGCCATTACTTTGATTACAAGGGTGAGATCTACAGTGTTGTCGATATTCTAGATGATGTTTATTATGTTTATGATGTAACCCATCGCTATAACGAGCGAGCATTTTTTGTTGCAGACCGGCTGCAGTATGTTGGATCTTATCAGGCATGTTCTTTCCTTTTGCGAGGTTAATAACACTACTTATTACCTGAGTTGCGATAATAAGTTCCACACTCTAATTATAGACGCTAAAATCTGTTGTTTGCGGCATTCGGCGGGATATAAATACACGTTTAAGGGAGTACAGCATGAATTATTTACATACGATGGTTCGGATTTCCAATTTGGAAGAGTCACTCGACTTCTATTGCAAGAAACTGGGTTTAGTTGAAGTCAAGCGTACAGACTATGAGAAAGGCCGATATACATTAATATTTCTAGCATCACCGAATGATTTAGAACACGCCCAGCAGGCAAATACGCCAATGCTTGAGCTTACGTTCAATTGGGATCCAGAGGATTATCACGAAGGACGTAATTTTGGCCATATAGCGTATCGAGTAGAGGATATCTATGCTACATGTCAGCGATTAAAAAATGCAGGGGTAGTGATTAACAGGCCACCGCGAGATGGGCGTATGGCGTTTATACGTTCGCCAGATAATATCTCTATCGAATTGCTCCAAAAAGGGGAGCCCTTGCCTATCCAAGAGCCCTGGGCATCGGCACCAAACATAGGTCACTGGTGATAAAGAATCATCCATGTATAAAATATGGCATTGCTTATTCAAATTGATTGCTTTATAATTCGCGCGGTGAAACGTAGGTGAATATGTGAACAAACAACTAAGTAAACGTGGTATTGTGCGACTATGGTGTGTGCAATCGGGTGTTACATTGGTTTTTGCAGCTTTATGCGCACTTGTATATGGTGCAAATGCAGCAAGCTCAGCTTTGCTTGGCGGCATAGTTTGTATTGTTCCTAATGCATACTTTGCAAGCAAACTGTTTAAGTATCAAGGTGCACGTTCAGCCAAGCTGATCGTAAATAGTTTCTACAAGGGCGAAGCCTTAAAGATAGTTATATCCATATTCCTATTCACCGCGGTGTTTTTACTGGTTAAGGTTACGCCGCTAGCGTTTTTCGTATCCTACATTATGATACAGATGACGCATTGGTTTGCCCCGTTGATTATTGTAAATAAACAGAATAGGCCTGAAAGTGACTGAAATGGTATCTAGCACAAACTACATCAAGCATCATTTAACGTACCTCACTTATAACGTTAGTGATATGAAATTGGGTTCGGGTGGTTTCTGGACATTGAATCTTGACACACTGTTTTTCTCAATTGTTTTAGGGATTTTTGTGTGTGCGCTCATGTATTTTGGTGCGCGTAAAGTCACAACAGGTGTCCCCGGCAAGTTACAGAATTTTGCCGAGATTATGCTCCAGTTTGCAGATAATCAGGTCAAAGATTGCTTCCATGGCAAAAATAATTTAATTGGCCCCCTCGCGCTAACCATATTTTTATGGGTTTTCCTCATGAATTTTATGGATATATTACCCGTAGACATTTTGCCAGCAATTGCACAGACTGGTGGTATACATTACCTTAAAGTGGTACCAACTAACGATTTGAACTTAACCTTTGGTTTATCAATTTCGGTATTCATTCTTATCATTTTTTACAGTATTAAGATAAAAGGGGTTAAGAAGTTCATAAAAGAGCTTACCTTACAGCCTTTTAATCATCCAGGATTTATACCTTTTAACCTGTTGCTTGAAGTAGTTGGTCTTGTCGCCAAGCCCATTTCACTGGCACTGCGGTTATTTGGAAACTTATATGCAGGCGAATTGATATTCATATTAATCGCCCTGTTAACCTTAAATGCTGCAACATCATCAACACTGGGTACTGCGACCTTGGGCACAGCACAATTTATTTTGGCGCTGGCTTGGTCAATATTCCATATATTGGTAATTACATTGCAAGCATTTATTTTCATGGTGCTAACGATTGTTTACTTGAGTTTGGCACACGAAGATCATTAACCGATTTAATTTTCATCCATTGTAAAGGGGATAAATATGCAAGCCGCTAGTTTAATAGCACAAGTTCAAAGTATGACCGTTGTTGCGGTTGCCTTGTTAATTGGTTTGGGTGCATTGGGCACAGCGATAGGATTTGGTTTGCTTGGTGGCAAATTCCTTGAAGGCTCAGCCCGTCAACCAGAAATGGTTCCAATGTTACAAGTAAAAATGTTCATCGTTGCTGGTTTGTTAGACGCCGTAACCATGATTGGGGTGGGTATCGCATTGTTCTTTACTTTCGCAAACCCTTTCCTAAGCAACCTGGGTTCTTGATAACACATAATCAGGGCGCAAAGCGCCCTAATTGTTACAGGAGATTAAACGGTGGAAATTAATTTAACACTAATTGTACAAATGCTAGTTTTCGCAGCGTTTGTTTTGTTTACCATGAAATTAGTATGGCCTCCATTGGCAAAAGCCATGGAAGAACGACAAGACAAGATTGCTGATGGCTTAGCTGCTGCTGAACGTGGTCGCAAAGAATTAGAATTAGCACAACATCGCGTAAAAGATGAGTTAAAGCAAGCTAAAGTTCAATCAGCTGACATTATTGAAAAAGCAAATAAGCGTGCTGCGCAAATAATCGAAGAAGCAAAAGAAACAGCAAAACATGAAGCGCAAATGCAAGTGAAATTGGCACAAGAGCAATTACAGCAACAAATCAATCATGCAAAAGATGAGTTGCGCAAACAAGTTGCACACTTAGCCATAACAGGCGCTGAGAAAATTTTAAAGCGCGAAATAGATGCTAAGGCAAATACTGCATTGTTAGATAACTTGATAGAAGAGATTTAAAATGTCTGATAGTACCACCATAGCCAGACCCTATGCTAAAGCGATTTTTGAATATGCTTTAGGGGAAAAAAAATTAGCTGAGTGGTCAGCACATTTGAGAAATCTTGCGCAAGCTGTGTTGACGCCAGAAGCTGAATACTTTATTGCTAATCCTGCAACAACTGTAGAACAGCATATGGAGTTGTTGCACGCAGCAATTGGTGCAAAATCAAATGAAAACAAGCCATTAAGTAATTTAATTAACTTACTGGCTACCAATAAAAGATTGATGTTGCTACCCGATATTTATGCACTCTATGAAGCACATCGCGCAGAGCAAGAAAAAACTCTGGATGTTGATGTAAGCAGTTTCTCTGATTTATCTAGTGCACAACAACAACGATTAATCGAATCTTTAAGTCAGCGCTTGCAGCGTAAGGTCTCGTTAAAAATCAATATTGATCCTTCCTTGCTTGGTGGAGCAATAATTCGAGCGGGCGATTTAGTTATAGATGGTTCAGTTCGTGGCAAGCTTAATAAGCTAAACACTGAACTGGCTGCATAATTTAGAGGATAGTTTCCATGTCAGAACAAGTAGCATTAAATCCTTCTGAAATCAGTGAATTAATCAGAAAGAAAATAGAACACTTTAGTGTAGTATCTGAAGCACGAAATGAAGGTACTATTGTTAGTTTAAAAGACGGTGTTGTGAGCTTACATGGCCTTGAAGATGTAATGGCTGGGGAAATGATTGAATTCCCAGGCGGGGTGTATGGGCTTGCTCTTAACCTTGAAAGAGATTCAGTGGGCGCGGTTGTTCTTGGTGAATATTCTTCTTTAGCCGAAGGCCAAAAAGGTAAATGTACTGGACGTATTCTTGAAGTTCCAGTAGGTAAAGGACTTTTAGGCCGCGTTGTTGATGCATTAGGTAATCCGATTGATGGTAAAGGACCAATCGATGCTGCAGGCATGTCCCCCATTGAAAAAGTAGCTCCTGGCGTTATTGCACGTAAATCAGTAGATCAACCTGTTCAAACTGGATTAAAAGCGATTGACGCGATGATTCCTGTTGGACGTGGTCAGCGTGAGCTTATCATTGGCGACCGCCAAACAGGAAAAACTGCGATTGCTATTGATGCGATTATCAACCAGAAAGGTACCGGCGTTAAGTGTATTTATGTTGCCGTTGGCCAAAAAGCTTCTTCTGTTGCTGCTATAGTACGTAAGCTTGAAGAGCACGGTGCTTTAGAGCATACCATCGTTGTCGTCGCAGGTGCTTCTGATTCCGCTGCGTTACAATTTATTGCTCCTTATGCTGGATGTACTATGGGTGAATACTTCATGGAGCATGGCGAGGATGCATTGATTGTTTATGATGATCTCACAAAACAAGCTTGGGCATATCGACAAATATCCTTATTATTACGCAGACCACCAGGCCGTGAAGCTTATCCTGGGGATATTTTCTATTTGCATTCACGCTTATTAGAAAGAGCTGCACGAATAAATGCTGATGAAGTAGAGAAGCTGACTAAGGGCTCAGTAAAAGGCAAAACAGGTTCATTAACCGCATTGCCAATTATTGAAACCCAGGCTGGTGACGTATCTGCATTCGTACCAACTAACGTTATTTCCATTACAGACGGCCAGATATTCCTTGATGTGGATTTGTTTAACTCAGGTGTTCGACCTGCAATTAACTCAGGCTTATCTGTATCTCGTGTGGGCGGTGCTGCACAAACCAAAATCATGAAAAAATTAGGTGGCGGTACGCGTTTGGCACTTGCACAATTTCGTGAATTGGAGGCTTTCTCCCAATTTGCTTCCGATCTTGATGATGCGACCCGTAAGCAATTAGAACGCGGGCAGCGAATTACTGAGCTGATGAAGCAAAAACAATACTCTCCATTATCTGTTGCTGAGATGGGTACAGCATTGTTTGTAGTTGAAAAAGGTTATTTGGATGATGTGCCTGTAAACGAAGTTGCAGCATTTGAAGCGTCATTACATGATTATATGCGCAGCTCACATCCTGATCTGTTACAACTGATCAATGAAGCAGGTGCTTACGATAATGACATTGAAGCAAAATTGAAAAAAAGCTGTAGAAGACTTTAAGCGTACAGCAAGTTGGTAAGTCAATTTAAGGCGAAATGATATTATGGCTGGAGCAAAAGAAATCCGTTCGAAAATTTCGAGTATTAACAAAACTCGAAAGATTACTCGTGCGATGGAGATGGTGGCAGCAAGTAAGATGCGTAAAACTCAAGAGAGAATGCGCGCATCTAAGCCGTATGCCAGTAAGATCTACAGCGTAGTAAAGCACATTGCGCGCGCGCACTCAGAATACAGACATCCGTTTATGACCCATCGCGAGATTAATCGTATTGGTCTTATCGTTGTTACTACCGATCGGGGTTTATGTGGTGGTTTAAACGTAAACCTGTTACGTGAAACAGTTCGTACTATTCGTAACTGGAAGGAACAAGGCAAAGAGGTTGATCTGGCAGTTATTGGCCGTAAAGGGCAAGCATTTTTTAAGCGTGTTGGCAGTAATGTTCTTGGTTCTGTGGACCATCTTGGTGATACGCCAAGCATTAATGACATTATTGGCATTGTGAAAGTGATGCTTGATGCATTTAACAACGGCAGCATTGACGCACTGCATGTGGTTTACAACGAATTTGTTAACACCATGACGCAAAAACCGGTGGTGAAACAATTACTACCATTGCCAAAATCAGAAGACGACAGCACGACAATGGGGCATCATTGGGATTATATTTATGAACCTGATGCTAAGGAATTGCTGGATAATCTTTTAGAACGTTATATCGAATTACAGATTTACCAAGCAGTTGTTGAAAACATTGCTTGTGAACAAGCGGCTAAAATGATTGCAATGAAAAATGCAACCGATAATGCCGGTGATTTGATTAAAGAATTTCAATTGGCTTATAACAAAGCACGACAAGCTGCAATTACGCAAGAATTGGCAGAAATTGTCGGTGGCGCAGCCGCTTTATAAGAGGGTATAAAATGAGCTTAGGAACTGTAGTAGAAATTATTGGCGCGGTTGTGGATGTGGAGTTCCCCCGTGAGAATGTCCCTAAAATCAATGATGCATTAAAACTTGTTGATGGTGATTTGGTTTTTGAAGTACAGCAACAACTTGGTGATGGTGTAGTTCGTACTATTGCTATGGGAACAACTGAAGGACTTAAACGTGGTTTGCGCGCTGAAAATACAGGCAATCCTATTCAAGTACCTGTTGGCAAGAAAACCTTGGGTCGAATTATGGACGTTCTTGGTCGCCCAGTTGATGATGCGGGCCCAATCGGTGCCGAAGAGCATTGGTCCATTCACCGCAAGCCACCAAGCTACGAAGAGCAAGCAGGCAGTCAAGAATTGCTTGAGACAGGTATTAAAGTAATTGACTTACTTTGTCCTTTTGCTAAAGGTGGAAAGGTAGGTCTGTTCGGTGGTGCGGGTGTAGGTAAAACCGTTAACATGATGGAACTCATTCGCAACATCGCGATTGAGCACAGTGGTTACTCAGTATTTGCCGGTGTGGGCGAACGTACTCGTGAAGGAAACGACTTCTATCATGAAATGAAAGATTCTAATGTATTGGATAAAGTATCATTAGTTTATGGTCAGATGAATGAGCCACCAGGTAACCGTTTACGTGTTGCATTAACTGGTTTGACTATGGCGGAGAAATTCCGTGATGAAGGCCGCGATGTGTTACTGTTTGTCGACAACATCTATCGTTATACCTTAGCTGGGGTTGAAGTATCTGCTCTGTTAGGCCGTATGCCATCAGCGGTGGGTTATCAACCAACATTGGCTGAAGAAATGGGGATGTTGCAAGAACGTATTACTTCAACTAAAACAGGTTCAATTACCTCAATTCAAGCGGTATACGTACCTGCTGACGACTTAACTGACCCATCTCCTGCAACGACGTTTGCTCACTTGGATGCTACTGTTGTATTGTCGCGACAAATTGCTGAATTGGGTATTTATCCTGCAGTAGATCCTTTAGATTCAACTTCTCGACAATTGGATCCGCTCATTGTCGGACAAGAACATTACGATACAGCTCGACGTGTTCAACAAACATTGCAACGCTATAAAGAATTAAAAGATATTATTGCGATTCTTGGTATGGATGAATTATCTGAAGAAGACAAGCGTGTTGTTACGCGTGCTCGTAAGATTCAAAGATTCTTGTCACAACCATTCTTCGTTGCTGAAGTATTTACTGGTTCCCCAGGAAAATACGTATCCTTAAAAGATACAATTAAAGGCTTCCAAGGTATTCTCGCCGGTGAATATGATGATTTACCTGAGCAAGCATTTTATATGGTTGGTAGCATTGAGGAAGCAGTTGCTAAAGCTAAGACCTTATGAGGTAGGCAAATATGACTAGAACAACGCACTTAGATATTGTTAGTGCTGAACATGAAATATTCTCCGGTGTGGTGGAAATGGTTGTCGCAACCGGAGAATTAGGTGAAGTAGGCATTACAGCAGGTCATGCGCCTTTGCTTACCGTCCTCAAACCAGGTGAAGTACGAGTTACCTTACCTGGTGGCCACCAAGAAATTTATTACGTTCAAGGTGGAATGCTGGAAATTCAGCCTAACAGTGTTACTGTTCTTGCTGATGTGATTGAGCGTGCCGATCATCTTGATGAATCCGCTGCACTTGCTGCAAAAGCCCAAGCTGAAGCTGCAATGGCCAACAAAGGCGGTGAAATGGATTATTCAGTTGCTGCTGCAGAATTAGCACGTGCTGTTGCCCAAATTCGTGCGATTCAAAAAGTAAGAAAGACCATCAAGTAACAATCCCCTGTCCAAGAGATACCCCTTTATTTGGTAACCTGGGTAAAGCACAGTGAAACCCGGGTTACTATTCTTCAGCTGATACAGCAAAACATGCGAATGCAGAAGTGGTAAAGGGGGCATATTTCTGTAATGAATTACAGATTAAATGTTCCGTATGATTGAAATTTTAACGATTATTTAAGGATAAGACTGTGACACAATACCTACGACATTTTATCTTCACCACCGCATTGTTTGTATCGATGACATGCTATGCTGTCGATCGCAATACGTGTACTCTTGCTGATAATGGAAGTTCTGACCAATCTCAAGCCGGTCAGACTTATTCAACTACCTCTAACTGCACGGGTACACACCGTTCTGAGGTGACGACAACTGCAAGTGCCCAACCTTCTACGGCGATAATTACCTGGCCCAGCTCTAATAGCGGCTCTGCACAGGCAGACATCACGGGAAATGGTGTTGGTAGCTTTGTCGCAAATGCTATCGATAGTTCAGGTCATCCTGTTAGCTATACATTTAAAATCAGTGGACCTGGAACCATTACTGGCACTCAAACGGGTACATTCAACTTAACTGGAGTAGACGCAACTACGGTGATCACAATAACAGCTGTAGCAGATGATGCTACGCCCGTAGTTGGAGCCCCCATTACTGTTCAAGTGTCTAATGTACCAACTAAAGTACTTTATTTTTACAATAATACGTCTGAGCCCATCTACCCGGTTATCGAGGCACCTATCCTGCCCGTTGATACGTGGATGCAAGCTCAATTTGCAGTAACAGATCCCAGCTACACCTTCACAGCAACCCACTTACATCGAGTTTATGTTAATGGAATCCATGGCATCCCTCCAATGCAGTCTGCATTAGTCTCAGTCCCTTTTTATAGCTATTTAGTTCCTAATCCGACTGGAGGCAATACCGCGGATCAATATGTCGATTGGTGGTCTTCAATGCGTGTCTATATCTACGATGTGCAATCCTACCTGATCCAAACACAAAGTGAAGCCGGTGTCAGTCCGGTGACTTTGTTTACACCCGGCCCGACCTGTATTAGTGGTTGTTCGCAAACCAGTGTATATAGTGCGACAAGCATCATGCCAACTAATGATCCGCAACAGCTCACTGAATATACTTTTGCAGCAGTAGTACCTACTCAACCACTTCCGTATTCCATTGATCGTACAATCGTTAATTATGATTATTCAGCGGTTGATCAAGTTTACTTGCCGGTGGCAATGGAGCCCTACGGGGCAAACCAGCTCGGTTATACTGGAACAGTTGTGGATCTAACCAGTTTTAGAAGTAGTCTGAACACCTTTTTATCTGGAACACAATGGCCCGTTTATGCAGGGCTTCCTTATCCCAGAATTCCCGGGGCTTTTAATGTTGTCATTGGCAATTCCCAATTAACCAGTACTGCCGCACAAACTGCTGCACTTACTGCATACTGGAACAATTGCAGCACGAATCCAGCCAGTCCGGATTTTGCCAACTGTATTGCGGTATTTAATTTGTTTGATGCCAATTATTTCGCTTGTAATGGTACCCATTTAAGTGGGCCAACTGCTCTGCCAGTAGAAAATATATATGGGTACATTGCGTTTTGTGCTACACCTTTACCGAGCAGTGGCGCTGGATTCGATGCCTATACAGCACTGCAGTATAACTACAAAAACCATTCAAGCTATGCACAGGATTTTAATTCCTATACTTCGCTAATACATCAAGCGCTGCAAATGAACGTTTATGCGTATTCCGTAGATGACGCGGTAGGTTTTATCAGTACTTTAGGCAATGGACTTGTGATCACCGTTGGTGGCGCGACAGGGTTACCCAATTCCCAACAATACAATCCGCAGCAGGTGATAACCGTTAGTCCAGGCACTCCCGCAGTAGGCAGTCCTTTCCCTGTCTTTACCCATTATGGTGTATGTTCACAAACGGCGTCATCTAGCCTTGGCAGAGGGAGCTCATTTAAATTCCAACTTCCAAGCACGTCTTTTCCTTGTGTCATCACTCTAGAGGATTCACTTAAAAGACTTTACCATTTCACGCTGAAAGCTCCTGCGCCATTAACATCAACAGCAGCAGATATCAGTTGTGCTGCAGAAGATCAGCCTTGGTGTAGTAGTGTAGTGGTTACCTCGGCACAAGGCATAAGTACTGCACAACCTAATCCATAGTGTATGTATAAAGGATGGCGACACAAAGTCGTCGTCCTTCATTTCGTTACAAACCAATCCTCTGTCCTCACAATATAGTGGGGATCACGTCATATTAATTACTAGAAGATTTGTTCTATTGATCTGTTTTGCCATTATTATCTGGCTTTTCAATATCTGAAAATAAAACGACCTGGTTTCGTCCATTGGCTTTGGCAAAATATAATGCCTTGTCTGCTGACTCGATTAATGCTTCAGCATTGCGTCCATGCATGGGATATACGGCAGCACCAATCGAAATAGTTATAGGACCCACATGCTGCGCGCCATATTTTATTTGCAGTCGGGAAACATTGTGTCTGATGTTTTCAGCACGTTTTTTGATCATTTCAGCACCGATGCCATAAAAAACAATAATAAACTCTTCGCCACCATAACGGGCGGCTATGTCTCCGACACGGATATCATCTTGCAACACCTTTCCTAATTCTTTTAAGACGGCATCGCCCGCATCATGTCCATAAGTGTCATTTACTTTTTTGAAGTGATCTAAATCCAGCATCAAGATTGATAGTGGGGTTCGAGTTCGCTCTGATTGATGAATTTGTTTCAAAAGAAAATCCTCTAGATAGCGACGATTATATAAACCAGTTAAAGGATCACGCATCGATTGATAGCGGAGATTTTCTCTTAAGCGTACATTAGCAAATGCGAGGGCAGTTAATTCGGAGAACGCGTTGATTATAAGGCGCTGATTTTCAGAAAATGCAACTGGATTTTCTTGAGTGATTTCTAAATACAATAAACCATAAATATCATTCTGAGCCATGAGCGGAACGCATAGAGAGGTTAAGTTGAATTCTTTGGTAACGTGCACATGATTGCAAATTAATTCGTTATGGGATGGCCGTACGTGATGAATTCTTCCCAAGCGGATTGCCCAACATGCATCAGGAGAAAAATTTTTATCTTGAATGTTGGGTGAACCCCAGGAAGTTGCCATTTCCAGAAAGTTTCTTGAGGGATGCATGATATATAAATATCCACTTGCAAAACTCAACATCCGTTGGCAGTATTTTGTCATTACATGACTCAATTCATCTTGAGAGCTGCATGCAAGCATAATGTCACTTAATTCAACAAGAAGAGTGATTTGATCGTTTTTATCTTGAAGTGCTTGCATTCCCACATGGAGTTGTTCATAAGACCTTTTAAGTTCTATTTGTTCTTCAATTTGTTTCGTAATATTACGAATAATATACACTGCTCCACCAACTTCGTTATTTTCATTTTTAATTAAGCTGGAGGTAATTTCATAGACGTTATGCTGCTTTTGTACTTCAAATTCAATATTTCTGACAAATTCTCCACCTTTCAACGATTCTTTCCATACCTCCACCAGTTTACTTTTTGCACTTGTAACATCAGCAAAGACATCATCAACATGCATGCCGATGGCTATAGGTTTACCAAATAAACGCTTAAATTCACGCTGGTATGCTTCATTAAAGATAAGATAGCAATGGTTGTTATCAACAGCAGCGATCATATCGGAGGCGCTTTCCAAAATACCTCTTAATTGAGTCCCAACATTTTCTCTGTCCCGTTCCGCTTTTAAACTGCGGGTTAACTCCTTATTGGTTAGGATGAAGGCTAAGATGAAGCCACATATGCTAATGATGCTACCACATATAATAATAAAGTTTGCTAGTTTCGCGTTATCAAGTACGATTTCATTTCTTTCATTTAATAGTACTAATTCAACAGATTTTATTTCGTGGCCTAAGTCTTTAATTTGATTTGAAAGGTCGACCTCTTGACGAAAGAAATCCATCCCTTCTTGTGTATTGATTTTGTTTTTCATTTTTAATTCAATGCCTTGATTTAATTGCCTAATCCTTTGGTTCGTTAAATCAACAAAACGTGTTATTCGCTCGGTTTGGGATGGGTTGTCTTTGGTTAAATCAAATAAATTATCAAAATTAGGTTTAAAGTCGGATTTTATTTTATCGATTTTGGTTAGGAATCGGTCATCACCGGAGATAAGATAACCTCTTTGTAACGAATTAAGATTGACAATGAAAAATAATATTTGATCAGTGGATTGAATGACTTGATAAGTATGAGTGACCAAACTATTCGCCTCGACCAATTTATTGACTTGGCGATATGAGAAAATGCTAATAATTAAAACAAGAGTGAGTGCAGGTATAAAAATAAAATACATCAAAAATTTGCTGGATTGATAGTCCGAATTAATAAGTAACGAGTCTTTATTTCTATTTTTGCCGTCATTCATAAAAGCCATTAATTAGGTTTCCCTTTATTCAATTATATATCATTATTCATCTTATTCAGGGCAAGAGGAACTGGACCCATAAATTTTTAGTTTACTTACAGGAGCTTAGCATTTTATTCCATCATCATGCACAAAGTTATCCACAGGCGGGAATTGCTTTAAAAAATAAAAATTTTATAAAAAGATTTTAATTTCAATAAGTTAAAATCAATCCTGTTACAAACATTGTAGATGGAGCAAAGTTATTCACAATATATATGCAGTTTCTATATATGCGATAAGCGAACTTTGCTAAAATTGCTTTGCAATAAAGCATGGCGATGGTTAAATAGTAATTATTATTTTCATGAATAAAAAAACAATGAATGAAGTCACAGAACGAAAAGCATTAACTGAGTTTACAGAAAAAGCCTATCTTGATTATTCAATGTATGTCATTTTAGATAGAGCCTTACCCCATATTGCAGATGGTCTAAAGCCAGTTCAGCGACGGATTATTTATGCTATGTCGGAGCTTGGTTTAAAGGCAACTGCCAAGTATAAGAAATCAGCACGTACCGTTGGGGATGTACTGGGTAAGTTCCATCCACATGGTGACAGTGCATGTTACGAAGCCATGGTACTCATGGCGCAACCCTTTTCTTACCGTTATCCTTTTGTTGATGGCCAAGGAAACTGGGGTTCTCCGGATGATCCCAAATCTTTTGCCGCCATGCGATATACCGAGGCTCGATTATCTCCTTATGCAGAAGTACTCCTATCAGAGTTATTACAAGGTACCGTTGATTGGGTGGATAATTTTGATGGAACGCTGCAAGAACCAGCACTATTGCCTGCACGCTTACCTAACATATTATTAAATGGCGCCACCGGGATTGCAGTGGGCATGGCTTCGGATATCCTCCCCCATAACTTAACAGAAGTAGCTAATGCGTGTGTGCATTTGCTGGATAATCCTCAAGCCGATTTAGCGGCGATTACACAACACATTAAAGGGCCAGATTTTCCGACAGAAGCTGAAATAATAACACCACCTGACGCAATTGCTAATCTGTATGAAACAGGTAATGGTTCAATTAAGATGCGGGCTGTTTACTGTCAGGAAAAACAAAATATAGTGATCACCGCCTTGCCTTATCAGGTATCGGGTGCCAAGGTAGTTGAACAAATTGCGTTGCAAATGCAACAGAAAAAATTACCTATGGTAGAGGATTTGCGCGATGAGTCCGATCATGAGCATCCAACTCGGTTAGTCATTATTCCTCGTTCAAACCGAGTTGATGTAGACGGTTTAATGTCTCATTTATTTGCCACAACCGATTTGGAGCGAAGTTATCGTGTTAATTTCAACATGATAGGACTTGATGGCAGACCCAAAGTTAAAAATTTATTGGATATTCTTACCGAGTGGTTGTCTTATCGATTAACGGTAGTGAAGCGGCGTTTAGAATATCGTTTGGTCAAAGTACTGGATCGAATTCATGTACTTGAAGGGTTACTGATTGCCTATTTAAACATTGATGAAGTCATTGCAATTATCCGTGAACATGAACAACCGAAACAAGGCTTAATGGCTCGTTTTAATCTGAGTGACCGTCAAGCTGAAGCGATTTTAGAAATGAAATTGCGTCATTTGGCAAAGCTGGAAGAAATCAAGATACGTGGTGAGTTGGATGAACTATGTGCTGAACGGGATAATCTGCAAAACATCCTTGCATCAGAGCAACGTTTAAAAGCTTTGGTTAAAGAAGAAATTATAAGAGATAGAGATGAGTTTGGTGATGCTCGTCGCTCCCCCATTATTGTCCGCCAGGAATCACAAGCGTTAAAAGAAGAGGATATTTTACCCAATGAACCTATTACGGTCGTGCTTTCCAAAAAAGGGTGGGTAAGGGCAGCTAAAGGATATGATGTCATAGGCAGTGAGCTAAGTTATAAAGCGGGGGATGAGTTCAAAGCACAAGCTATGGCGCGCTCAAATCAGCAAATACTCTTTTTTGATAGTGAAGGTAAGGTCTACTCCTTACCTGGCCATGTCTTACCTTCTGCTCGCGGACAAGGCGAGCCCCTGACAGGGAAGCTGAATCCGGCTGAAGGTGCATTGTTTGAAGCGGTAGTTGGCGGCGAACCAGAACAATTGGTGTTATTAGCTTGTGACGCGGGATATGGTTTTATTGCAAAAATCGCCGATTTGTACGTAAAAAATCGCAATGGAAAGGCGTGCATCAGATTGCCTGAAGCCAGTCTTATTTTACCACCGCGAATACTACCGAAACACGATGAATTATTTGTTGCTTGCGCGACAAGTGTGGGTCGATTACTCATTTTTTCTGCCAAAGAAGTCCCTGAATTATCTCGCGGGAAGGGCAATAAATTAATTAGCATTCCTGCAGCTAAAGCGGCATCGCGCGAAGAATATGTGATTGATTTGCAAGTACTCACTGCAGATGATTCGCTCACCGTCCATGCCGGTAAACGCCATTTTACTTTGAAAGGGGCTGATTTAGAGCATTATAAAGGGGAACGTGGGCGTCGAGGCAATCGATTACCGCGTGGCTTACAGAATGTGACGCAATTACAAGTCATTACCGCCGAATAATCTCTTCAAGACAGTGCGTAACCAGGATTTTCTAATAAGTATCTAACGGTAGGTTGGGCCAAGGCGCAACCTACTGCAAATTGAGCAAAGCATCAATGAGAAAATGCCCTCGTTTCATCCAATATTTAAACCAATGATCTATTAAATAATTTATAGTAGTGATAAAGTTCTGAGTAGTAATAATAGCTAATCATTTCCAATAATGGAAAATAGTTTAGATAGGGAAATCTTGGCGCTTATGTTAAAAATTTTTACCTTTGTTGCTTGTTTGCTACTTAGCGCCTGTTTTATGGTGGGCCCTAATTATAAAGAGCCGAAAAAACCGGTTGCTGCACATTGGCCAATAAGGGATGCCTCAGTAAAAGAAGCACCATTTAAAACGATAAAATGGTGGCAAGTTTTTCATGATCCAGTACTTACTTCATTAATTAATCAAGGTTATCACAATAATCTGTCAGTACAGATTGCTGGGGTAAGGGTTTTGCAAACTCGGGCACTATTGGCTCAGTCAGTTGGACTGTTGTATCCGCAACAACAGGCTGCAACCGGTAACTTCACTTACTACGAAATTGGTGGCGGTGAGCTGCAAACGATTTTACCTTCAACCTTTGAGACCGCTTCGCTGGGTTTTACTGCGAATTGGGAAATAGATTTTTGGGGTAAATATCGCCGAGCTATCCAGGCTAATGATGCGACATTTTTATCTTCTCTAGCTGCTTATGATAATGCGCTAGTCACTCTTACTGCCGACGTTGCCAGCACCTACATCCAAATCCGTACTTATGAAGCGCAAATCAAGGTAACAAAAGCCAACATCGTGGTGCAGCGAGAAGGTCTAAAAATAGCCAAAGCTCGGTATAATGCAGGACAAACTAACCTGATTGATGTGGAGCAAGCGCAGACAGAGCTTTCACAGACCGAAGCGTCTCTGCCGCCATTGG
This sequence comes from Legionella cherrii, assembly GCF_900635815.1. Lineage (NCBI taxonomy): Bacteria > Pseudomonadati > Pseudomonadota > Gammaproteobacteria > Legionellales > Legionellaceae > Legionella > Legionella cherrii. The sequence continues at coordinate 721,304 of NZ_LR134173.1, read as the reverse complement.
TAAATAGTTTAGAGCAACAAAGGAATGCAATGGCGCTTTTATTAGGGACGGTGCCTAACGGAGTTGATGGACAACTAAGGAAAAGTAAAGGGATTCCTAAAGCACCGTCAACGATAGCGGTTGGAATTCCTAAAGAAACATTAGCGCGTCGACCGGACATTCATCAAGCACGTTTGGATGCGATAGCACAATCGGCCAAAATCGGTGCAACTAAAGCCAATCTTTTTCCATCTTTTTCTTTAAATGGGACGTTTGTTTTTTCTTCAAACAATATTGGGTCAAACTCCCTTGCCGATCTCTTTAATTGGTCAAATCGCGCCATCACTGCCGGACCAACGCTGACATGGCCAATACTCAATTACGGCCAAATCACCAACGCGGTACGGGCGCAAGATGCCGTATTCCAGCAATCCGTATTAAATTATGTCAATCTGGTTCTAAAAGCACAGCAAGAAGTGCAAAATAATATTACCGCCTATATTGAAGCAAAAAAAGCGGAGCGCTCCTTAAAGCAAGCAAACGCTGCTGCAATCAAAACGTTGAAACTCGCAATAATTCGTTACATTAACGGCGAAACAGATTTTACACCGGTGCTTAATGCTGAGCAGCAACAATTAAGTGTGCAGACTTCATTGGTGAATGCGCAAGCCAATATTCCCCAGGCATTAGTCGCTCTTTATCGTGCACTTGGCGGTGGTTGGGAAATCCGCGGTACTCATGATGTGGTACCACAACAAATTAAAGCGGAAATGGCAGCACGAACAAACTGGGGTACTTTGCTCAAACAACAGAATCATGAAGCACCTCGAACTAAGAAAGAAAGAATAAAAGAACTTTATTTACCTAAATGGTAGACAATTGATCTGGGTTGCATGGGATTGATCAGGGTGGTGTAGAGACACATACGATGGTGGAGAAAGAAATATAATCCCCTCTTCCGTTTCCGGGAGAGGGGTAGGGATGAGGGGGCATTAGCCATGCTCAATACCCTCATCCGCCCTGACGGGCGCGCCTTCTCCCCCAAGGGAGGAAGGGATATTTTCTTCTAATGGCAGTAAGGTCGAAGTGAGGGGTCGGTGAAGTAATAGTTTTTTATCCCTCGCAGTGCGACACCTTCTTTCTTAAATTGAGAAAGAAAACTTGGGAAAAATAAATAAAATGGTATCAGGTATGAACTTTAAAGATTCTAAATCGGTCAAAATGGCAGGGATAGCTGTTGCTATTTTACTTCTCATCTATTTGATGGTGCATTTTTTTGGCAAAAGTAATGTTCCAACGATCCCGCCGCCGCCAGTAGTTGTGCAAAAACCAATACCTGCAGAAATGGCCGAATATGTGACCCAAACAGGGAATACGGTAGCTTATAATTCAGTTAATCTGGTTGCACGGGTTGAAGGCTATCTTGATTCAATAGAGTTTGTTGATGGAACATTTGTTAAAAAAGGAAAAGAACTTTTTGTCATTCAGCCCGAGCCTTATTTTGAAAAACTTAGGGCTGCCAAGGCAACTGTTGCCGCAGCAAAGGCCTCGCTGGTGTACAACAAATCAGAATACGCACGCCAACAGCGCATGTATAAGGAACATGCTACCTCGCTCAATGAAGTCGAAAAATGGTATGCCAAAACGTTAGAAATTGCCGCCCAATTGGATAAATCAGAAGCCGAAGAAATCAATGCGGCCATTAATTACGGTTATACCCATATTTCAGCGCCATTTGATGGCCGAATTGGTCGACATTTGGTTGATGTTGGTAATCTTGTCGGCCACGGCGAAGCCACGAATTTAGCTACCATAGAGCAGATTGACCCCATCTATGTTTACTTTAACCTAAATGAAATTGATTTAATCAAATTGCGTGCTGCAGCGCGTGCGAGTGGCTTTAAACCAAAAGATATTAAAAAAATTCCGGTTGAAATTGGCTTACAAGGCGATACAACGTTCAAGTACAAAGCAACACTTGATTTTGTAAATACAGGCCTTAATGCATCTACAGGAACTATGGAGTTGCGCGCCGTTTTGCAAAATAAAGATTATATTTTTGTGCCAGGGCTCTTTGTGCAGGTACGGGTGGCGATATCCAAACCCAAAGAGCAATTAACAGTGCCTGATTCTGCAATTCTTTACGATCAAATCGGCGCTTATGTTTTAACTGTCGATACGAACCATGTCGTCGTATTGAAGCGAGTCACTTTAGGCAGTGTAGAGAATGGAATGCGTGGGATCGCCACGGGACTTGATGCTCAAGACCAAGTAATTGTCGATGGCTTGCAGTATGCGACTCCTGGCAATAAGGTGGAGCCGCGGCAACAGGCTGTGCCAACGAAAGATAATAAAGACAAAAAGAATAAGGAAGCCAAGCATTAATTGTGGTATGTGTCGTTCTACTGCCACTAAGTTAAGAACCCACTTTCTCGCTCGTGGGAGAAGGGAAATTATTTAGCTTAATGGCCGTGGTGCATGGTTCAGGGATTGTTACAAAAAGTGAGAAGACGGCAGAATGATTTCTAAATTTTTTATTGAGCGGCCTATATTGGCAAACGTTATTGCGTTACTCATAGTGCTGCTGGGATTGGTAGCCATTATTGCACTTCCTGTCTCTCAATATCCTGCTATTGTGCCACCCACCATTCAGGTGACCACCACCTATCCTGGTGCTGATGCGAAAACACTCATCAAAACCGTCGCTTTGCCCATTGAACAGCAAGTGAATGGGGTGGAAAACATGTTGTATATGCAATCTACCAGCACCGATAGTGGGGCTTATACGCTTATTGTTACCTTTTCAATCGGTACGGATCTTAATTTTGCACAAGTATTGGTACAAAATCGGGTGCAAGCGGCTATGGCACAATTACCCGAGTCAGTGCAAAAACAAGGGGTGGTAGTTCAGCAGAAATCGACTGCGATTTTACAATTTATTACCCTAACCTCCAAAAATGGTGAGTACGATGGATTGTTCCTTGATAACTACGCTGCAATTAACATGCAAGATGAGTTGTCGCGCTTGCCTGGTGTGGGTAATGTGATTATTTTTGGAACGGGTACTTATGCAATGCGCGTTTGGCTGGATCCTAGAAAAATGTTGGCCTACTCCCTTAATCCCAGCGATGTGTTGCAGGCTATTAGCCATCAAAACCAAGAGGTTTCTTCTGGACAAATTGCCGCACCACCCGCGGTAGGGAAACAACCTTATCAATTTACTGTGAATGTACCAGGACAACTTGCTGATGTCAGTGAATTTGAAAACATCATTGTGAAAACAGTTGCCCAAACACCAAATCAAACCGCTAATGCAAGCAGTAGCGCGCAAATCGTACGCATTCGTGACGTGGGTCGTGTCGAGTTAGGCTCAAATAGCTACAGCCAACTCGCAAAATTGAATAATAAACCGACGGCGGCAATTGGTATTTATCAATTGCCAGGAGCCAACGCCCTGCAGGTCGCCAACGAGGTGCGCAATGCCGTAGCCAAAATGGCAAAAAAATTTCCTGCAGGGATGGAGTATTCGATTCCATTTGACACCACCATTTTCGTAAAAGCATCTGTTGACGAGGTGTACAAAACCCTATTCGAAGCAGGTATTTTGGTTTTAGTCGTGATTCTGCTGTTCTTACAAAACGCCCGCGCTACTTTGGTACCTACTACCACCGTGCCTGTGACCATTATAGGTGCATTTTTTGCCATGTTCATACTCCATTATTCCATCAACTTATTAACCTTATTTGCCTTGGTTTTAGCTATCGGAATTGTGGTTGATGACGCGATTGTGATCGTCGAAGGCGTAACCCAGCATATCGAGCGTGGCACCTCGCCCAAACAATCAGCAATTAATGCAATGACGGAGTTAATGGGACCAATTATTGGAATTACGTTGGTATTAATGGCAGTATTTGTGCCCGCGGGGTTTATGCCAGGGTTAACTGGCGCGATGTATGCCCAGTTTGCATTGGTTATTGCGGCTACCGCATTTATCAGTGCGATTAACGCCATGACCTTAAAACCCACTCAATGTGCTTTGTGGCTGAAACCTGTTGACACGCAGAAAGAGAAAAACTTTATTTTCCGTTTATTCGATAAATATTATTACCCTATAGAAAATAACTACATTAGCTTTATCGACCGACTTGTTCATAAAAATAAAACCGTATGTCTTATTGGTATAGCCCTTGTCGTCTTGGCGATTATCGGTCTGAGCCGGGTCCCTACAGGATTTATACCTATGGAAGACCAAGGTTATGCGATGATGAACGTCCAATTACCTGATGGGGCCAGTTTAGGGCGAACAGAGGCACTGTTACATGATTTAAGTGATCAAGTCTCTAAAATTGGTGGTATAGAAAACGTTATCACCATTGATGGCATTTCGCTTTTGGATAATAGTGCTCCCCTTGCCAATGGCGGCGTTCTTTATGTGATGTTTAAAGATTGGAGTGTGCGCGGTAAAGACGAAGATTTGCTTTCCCTTTACAAAAAAATGAATGCGATTGCAGAGAAAACTTTGGGCGCTAAAGTGCTGGTGATGATCCCGCCACCGATTCAAGGGTTAGGGACTTCGGGCGGTTTTCAAATGCAACTTGAATTACAAGATGGATCATTTGATTATCGCAAATTACAAAGCGCGACGGATCAGTTGATTCTCTATGCAAGCCAACAACCGGAATTGCAACGGTTGAGGACTTCGTTTCGTGCCTCAGCACCGCAGCTGGCGGCGCCCATCAATCGAGTCAAAGCAGAAACTTTGGGCGTTACTGTGGGGGATGCAACCGAAACCTTGCAAACCTACCTTGGCTCCTCCTACGTAAACCTTTTTTCAAAATTCGGGCAGGTATTTCAGGTTTATGTCCAAGCAGATGCAGATTCACGGATGACCGTTGGCGATGTGCGCAATTTTTATGTTAGAAATAAATCAGGTGAAATGGTGCCCTTGGGTACACTGACCGATATGTCTCCTACTGTAGGCCCACCCATTATTTCTCTTTATAATTTATATCCTTCCAGTAATATTTATGGCATGGCCGCCCAAGGGTATAGCTCGGGTCAAGCCATGCAAGCGATGGAGCGGGTCGCTAAAGAGGTATTACCGGCAGGTATATCATACGAATGGACGAGTACTGCCTATCAGGAAAAGATTGCGGGAAATATGAGTTATTATATTTTTATCTTGTCGCTTGTTTTGGTGTATATGATTTTGGCGGGTCAATATGAAAACTGGATTGCCCCGGCAGCCATTTTGTTAAGCGTGCCTCTGGCCTTGATTGGAACCGTCTTTGCCTTATCCGCTTTGGGCCTTTCCAATAATATGTACACCCAAATCGGGATATTACTGCTGATTGCATTAGCGGCGAAGAATGCCATTTTAATTGTTGAGGTGGCACGAGAAGAACATGAGCTGCATAACAAGTCCATCATGGAAGCCGCGGTAATTGGCGCGAAAACCCGTTTTCGTCCTATTTTGATGACCTCTTTTGCATTTATCCTCGGGGTGATGCCCTTAGTATTCGCTACCGGCGCCGGTGCCAATGCCCGACGCTCGATTGGTATTGCCGTGTGCAGCGGGATGTTGGCCTCAACCTGTCTGGCGGTGGTCTTTGTACCGGCATTCTTCGTCATGTTGGTCAGTTGGCAAGAAAAAAGAAAAGCGAAGAAGAATGCCAATGCCGCCCATTTGAACGAAGCGGGGCTTTAGACATCCTAAAAACTATAAGCCACTCCGATCATCAATAGTAGTCCGGGCTAGGTACAAGCCGTAACCCGGGTTCTACATCATCCTTGCTCCCCGGTTCTGCTTCACTGCACCCGTCTACCTTTGCACCTTTCTTCTGCATCATCCTGAGTGTAGCGAGGGATCTCCCATCCTAATACGGCGCCAAAGCACGAAGATCGTTGCGCTGCTGGGGATGACCAACTTTCAAGGGATTACTTAATTTCTCTGGACGTAAGGTTTCCATAATATTTCATATGCTAAAATTTATATAAGGTAGTTCAATAAGAGATCCATATTATGCTTTCAGCAGAACAGATTGACGCACGCAAAAAGTATGTGAACCTGCTTATTCAAAAGGCGAAAAATAAAGCGTTGAGCACAGGTCCTGATAACTTACTTTATGATCCCCAAGGACGCGTATTAATTGATGTTGAATTATCAGAGGAAGAGCAAGCGTCTTTCAAAGAAGGCTTTACTGGGGATAAAAACTTTAAACCTACTAAGGTAACTACGGTTAGCCTGGATGTGACAAAAGATCCAGATCTCCAAGAACTCAAAGCTAAGTATATGGATAATTATGGGCTGAGTGGGGGAGATTTAGAGCAGTTATCAAAGGTGCGAAGCAGTATTATCCCTCTACAACAAGAATATCATTTTCATCTAGCGCTTGCTTCACGCACTTATGCAAAAGTATTGTGGGCGAAATTTGGTAATGAATCAGCCCTTCGTCAACAACATAAGGAACAACTGCGAAAAGCGCTTGGTAACATGGGTGGCGAATTCGATATAACAGCACTTAGACAGCAGCTTAACGAGGAATATAAACAAGCAATACAAAATGAGGAAAAAAGGACAGGAAAACCCTTCGAGCCCAAAGAAGAAAAAGAATTTCAAGAAAAATTCCTCAGCCAAGATAATAAGACATACCAAGCTATTTTAGAAAAATTGAATAAAAAAAAGGAGTTTATCAAGACGTTTAATGAGCCGCTAGAAAAGCAAATTGCTGAAGATAAAGCAAAACTTGAAGCGCAACTAGCACTGGCGCATCAAAGAGCAATGACACGGGTACAGCCTTTAATTGAGACGGCATTTCAAAAGGCTTTCAGCGAGTCTAAAAATGAGGCTAAGCTTATTAAAGCTTTAGACAAAGCTCGTGCGAGTATTTCTGCAGAAGCACATAGTATTCTCATGGAGGAGGTTGTCCGAGCTACTGGAAGACGCCTTTCCAGGAAAGATCTCGAAAAAAAGGAAGTCGTGCATCTTGCCGAATCAACAACCGCCTCTCCTAACGACCTATTACATACCGATGGCTCCTCCAAACTGGCTACCTGGATTTCTGGTTCGCAAAATACTGCTCATGAACGAGGCATAGACACGCTTGCAGATAGACAAATTGCGACTGTGGCCTTAGAAGAAAATGGTTATACGCCTTCTCGATTACAAATCAGGACCCCTTCTTTAGATGTGAAAAAAGGCATTAAAAAGAAGGATGCTATTAATGATGTCAGTTCCAAGCTGGCTTCACTGGCTACAAAATACGCAATCGATGAAGCAGTCACAGAAAAACCTGGGATAGGAAAAGCCTTTACCTATAACCTGCATACCGCGATTAATGACTGGTTAGGGGATACAGGCGGTAATAATCAATCAGCAGGGGCACGCATTATTTTGAGTGGCGCCCACTTGTATAACAAAGCCCAATTAAACAAGAAAATTGAAGAACAAAGGGTTGTATCAGAAGAAGAGATACCTGCGAAACCAGAAAATGTTGCTCCTAAACCCTATTGTCTGGTACAAAATATATCAGTGAATGGATTTGGTGATAGCTTAGGCTATGGGGGGAATGATTTAACAACAGAAGCCACTTTGATGGCAGAAATGGCGATGTTGTACAATTTGGTTGGCGAAAATGATGCTGCCAAACAAAAAGTCCAAGAGGTATTTGAACAGTATAATAAATTCTTAGATCAAGCCGATGCTTATCCTGAGGATGACCTTTTCTTTTCAAAATCGGATGAAGGAAAAGCGGCCATTGCGTTGATCGGGAAAATTAAAGAGGCTTGGCAGGTTCGAGAAGAAGAAGTAGTCAATAATAATCCTGTTGAAAGAGCAAAAGCAGCATTAAAAACAATGATGGCCAACGATTTACACCATCAACATGAATACAGCAAGTTGATACAATCATTATCTATTTTTATCGAAGAGGCTTCGATTGCTGGATGTAAAAGTGGAAATGAACGGGCACAAGCCATTAATGGCCGTGTTGCCATCTTGGACCATGAAGCGGCTAAGGCTAACAAGGGTGAGCCTAAGGATCATTTCTTTAGGACAATAGATGCGCTTGCTCAGGCTACTAATGTAGATCAAGTATTCGAGCAAGCTGACAGCTTAAAACAAAAACTGGATATGAAATATGATAAAAGATTGCAATCCGGGGTGTCACTGATCAGCGATGTGGACCAAGGAGCATCTGCCAAAGTCAATGCCCCCAAAATAGTGAATTGGAAAAAACATCCTTTCGATGCGATTAAGGCATTTTTTTCGAATATAAGTAGAAATATCGCGGAAGAGTCTTCACTTCAATACTTAAGCCAAGGTAAAGCAGGTAATATGCAAGCTCATAAAGGCTTAACCGAGTTCATGGCCGATTCTTGGGGGGCTAAGGGATTCAAAAAATTCCTTGGAGGATGGGGTGCTTTCGCCCATGTGATTACGTTAGGATTGGCATTTCTCGTGAGCCTTCCACTCTATGCCTATTCTAGTTATCAAAGTAACAAAGAAATAAATGGAAGGATAGAGAGAGCTATGCTCGACGACAAGAGTGAACCTGCTAGGAAAGAGCAAGCAGTTAACCCAGAGATAAAAGAGAGCTATGCTGACATGAAAGAGTGGATGCCTCCAGGTGAAGGTGTAGGTCTTTCAGAGTCGCCTGTTAAACGTGTTGAGCAAGGAACAGATCATGATAACGGTTTTGGGGTTCCTCCCCCACCGAATGAGGAAGGTCCAATCGTAACAGCTGACCCTCCCAAGAGTGCAATATTACAGTAATTGTAGGAATTGAATCCCGGTTGCAAGCAACCGGGGTATATGTCCTTAAACTCACGCCATGATGTGAACGTTTACAAAATCACTTCCATCCACAAAGCTCCCTAATTTTTGCTTTTAGTTCCGCGGATAATGGCGTGAGTGGCAATGTACTCAATGCCGCGCTTTGATACAAACGTTTAATTTCAGGGCTTTCTATGGCCTGCAAATGCAGGGCAAGGGTTTGCACATCGCCTCTTGCCAGGGGGCCGGTGAGTGATTCGGCAATCCTTTCAGTTTGCAATAAGTTATCTAAATTCCCTTGCATTAAATTGACCATCATCTGCCGGCTTCGTTGGGGGGGGATTCCTGCGTGCAGAAATAATTCCTCACTACAGGCTGCTAAAGTAATTAAATAATTGGCGGCCATGCATGCTGCCGCATGATAGGCAACTTTGGCGTCAGGTTCGATGGCGATGAGATTCGCGCCCAACGGCGTAAAAGCGTGTATTAACCAGTCACAGACTTCGGTATCGCCCTCGAGCACACAATCCACATGCTGAAACGCCGCGGCATCGAGGTAATTGCTTTTAAACGCTTTGAGTGGATGAAAACTGGCGACCAAACACCCTTGTTGCTTTAAGGGCTGCAGTAAAGCAGAATTTTGAACCCCACTGCAATGAATAACCATAGACTGCGGTTTTAAAACAGAATGTTGCACCAGGGTGTCGACAACATGGCTAATCGCATCATCATTACAGCAGATCCAGGTTACCTCCGCTGCTGGTAAATGCTCTAGGTTAGCGATTGCTTGTCCATAACCAAGCTCTTGGCAGACCTTTTGTGCACTTTCTAAACTGCGATTACAAATCGAAAATGAGGTAATGAGTTGATCCTGAAATAAAGCCAAGGCTAAATTTTTACCTAATCGACCAGCGCCTATGATATTGCATTTCATATTCTTTCTTGCCTAAAAACACTTTTTTTACCTATGCAATGCACATAAAGTGCGGTGCACAGAATTTCTTTAAAAATTTTTATGATGAGCAATAAACTACTTTTTCTTGCTCTGGAATGGTGCGAACTGGATTTTCGGTATTAATAATGCAATTTTTGCAAAAAAGCATCACCATCAGTTGAATTATTGGTTATAATACTCTCAATTTGTCATATTGAGAAATGAATTATGCCTTACTGGGTACAGGGAACTGCACAGCAAATTTTTCATGCATTTGGACAGGACCCGCTAATTGCAGAACAAAAAAATGACACAAAAACCATTTTGCGGGATGTTCCTGCCGTTCATTTTTTGGGTGGTCTAAAACAAGCAATAAAGCATTTTAAGATCTGGACCACACAGGCTCTAGGAACATTTTATTTGCAAGGAGATATGACTGCGGGTAATTTGGCATTTTTGTTTGGGCCTGATCCGCTAAAAAAGGTAGGGGAAGCTTCAGAGTTTTGCCATGCGAATTTAGTGCGTCAGAATTTTGCCTACATTAACGATGCAGGGGAGAATTGTGGGCTTTTGGTAATGTATCGGAAGGATGACCCCACGCAATGGGTAATGGCTCTGGAAAAAAATGGCCATGCAGCTCCAAAAGATAGAGCGCTTTTCTGTTTATCAAGTTTTGATTTAACCCCGTCGATTAAAGTCCCTAATTCTGGATTGACTGTTTCTTTAGTGCCTTCTCTAGACCCCCTGTTAGCGCAGATTGGCTCTACTTTGCCAAGCCTTTTGTTACAACAAGCACTCAATGGGGATAATACCGTTAATTTACGTTTTCAACGCATTGCGCTGTTGATGCGAAAATTACAAGTAGAGCAAGAAACCGTAGCACTGCGCGGTGGACCCATACCCTTTTCAGAGCTTAATCTACCCGCACTATTTGCAGATAATCCAGCCCTGGACAAGATTCTGCACTATAAAATACAAGACGAGCTTTCTTTGTCTGCTGGCGTACTTAAGGATCTTTTATCAGAATCCAGTCCCTTATGCAAAGAAATTCAGGCGCTTCAATTAACTGATGATGAGCGTAATAAGAGCTTATTAAAAACTCTTATCGTGTTTTATGAAAAAGGACTACTGGAAGAAAATCGGAAATTATTTGCTAATTCTGAGCTGATAAAAAAATTCAGCGCATTCTTGTGGAATGAAACGCAAATTAAGTTACTCCCCTTCTTACTGGCAGAAAACTATACTGATGAAGAAATTCGCCGTATTTTAGCAAAGGAAGAGTATTACCAGGCTTTAAACAAACTCGTTGATCTGGAGCCAGCTCTGGCAATAGAGGCCAAAGAATTTTTTAATGATATTAAAAAACTTAAGGAATTAACGCTTATCCATTCTTTCCCTGATGAAGACTGTAAGATGCTATGTTTGATTTTTTGGGTCAAAGGCGCTTTATCTGAGGATGGATATCAGCAAATCGCTAATACAGCGCAGGAATTTCCTTTAATGGCCTCGAGTTTAGTTGCTTTAGATCAAACAAAAACGATTGATATTGAGCGACTAGAGCAACGTGCTTCAAATCCCCACCTTCATCTACAGGATTCCATTAGGCATCATTTCAATGACGAGCTAAAAGAATGTGTGGATCTTGAATCGAAATTATTTAAATTAACTCCTGCAGAATTAGACGCTGCAAATATGGCATTGCTGCAATTAAAAAAATCAGGAGGTATTACTCCTCAAGAATATCAGTTGGTATTAGAAAAAGATGCTCAAGGACAAGCTTTACGTCTGTTTTTGCCGCAGCTGGTGAATATCAAGGATGAAGCGCATAGGAAGACATTGATCAACGTTCTTTATAGCGGTGTTATTCATGGAATACAAATGCAAGGGAATCAAATACTGCAACTGGCTGATCCCCAGCAAAGGGCTTTAGCGGAAGATTTACGCGAGCGATTTATTTGCGTTACGTTAATGCAGAAATTAAAGCGGGACAACATGATGGTTGCGTTCGCAGCACAACAGGATGAAGATGCCAAACGTTTTCGACAAGTTCTTTTGCGCGTTGAAGCGCAATGCAAAGTAATTTCTGAGCGTTTGGCAGGTTCTGACACTTATCAGCCAATGCGCAAAGACTGGGAAAAAGCACAAGAAGGGTATCGAAGAAAGTTATATACCTTGGCTTACGAAGCGCTTATCGAGCATGATATAGAGGTGCGTGAGCGATTACTGGGTACTGAAAAAGCGATTCTTGATATCGTTGATCCACAAATGGAGCCGGGGAATTATAAAACGATAATTGATGCTTTAATTGTTCTTGCTAACATAGTGATTACCGTCTTGTCCGGTTTTAGTGCTAATGCAGTTAAATATAAAATGACCGGAAACCTCTGGTTTTTCAATCAAACGACCTCAGGAGAGGAAATACGCGCACTGGATAAGGAAGTGCTTAAGCTTGTAGAACCAGAAAAAACAGACGAAAATGGTATTTGGTCAATCATACCAAGTTTTCAAATGTGTTAAATCCAATGTAGCTCTCGAACGCTACAACCCTTAGCCCAGGAACTCATCTCCCTCCTGGGCTTACCCAATGAAAAAAAAGAGAAATTCTCTTTTTCACACCTTTCTGACATCAAGAGTGCAGACAGGGTTGGTGTTTGCTTTTTACTGTTTAGTTTCCTTGTTATCTGCTTGAAAATTATTCTTGAACTTCTTGAATATTTCTGCCTAATATGAACTATTCTAAAAGGACGACTGTGATTTAATGGATTAAAATATGGGAATTCCAAAAAAGGCACTGAGGCATAGTCAACTCACGTATTCAGAAAAAACAGCGATATCCGATAGCTCTCATCAAACCTTTAAGGTTACCTTTGAAGAAGATGGAGTTGTCAAAAAAGCGTTTTTTAAAAAATTAGAACCTAAAAATCACTATCCTGAATTATTAGCTAAAATAAGCGTTGCAACCTCATCATTCAAAAGGTCATTTCAAGGAAAAAGATCCGCTGAAGAGCGGTTGGTATTCGAGGAGTACGACCTTGAATTAATGCCCGATCGCAATGAAACGATAAAAGACAACACCCTTTATATTAAATTTGAGAAAGACTCATTCCAATATCTGGTTAAGACTCCTGAAGGCCTAATAAAAAAAGATACCATAGCCGTTAATGAAATCGCCAATTTTAATCCGGAACTGCCGTTAAGTGAACAGCTGCACACAGTAAAGAGCAGTATTTTAGAAATCACCTCAAAGAGAGGCCACACTCAAGACAAATTGATCGGTACGCTTTCTATTGGTATTGAGGATTTTAAACCGTTTCACTTTGCCAGCCAGGGTATTCCTGTTAATAGTACGTTAAAGGAACAAGTTGCCCCCAGTGTTAAGACACTGATTGAACATAACATCATGGAACTTTTACTGGGACGATGGTTTCTTGATGATGACGACTCTCATCCTCATAATCTCAGTTTAGCCGGTGATATCGATTTCGATATGTTTTTCTATTGGTTCACCATTTATATGAAAGTACCACGAGCGGTGATTGGCGTTCCGAAAACGCACGTCACTTTAACAGTTCGTGATTATGAGGCTTTTCCTAATGTTCAGGAGTCCATGCCTTATCATTGGCCGCCCTACCAACATCCAGGACAAGTTACCATTCCGCTAATTGTCCCAGGGGTACAAGAACAAGCCCTTAAAAAGCTGCCTAAAGCGTATGCAGACCCTATCGAATTCGCCCGTTTGGCTCAGAACTCCCTTGCCCAAGAACAGAAATTGGCTGCAGCTCTAAAAGCATTATTAACGTTTCAACCGGAGCTGCAACGCAAACGCTTAACAGAGCTTTTTGGTGATTTACCTTTAAATTACACCTCTTTAGATGAAACGGATCCCAGCTTACGAGCAAAATATGAAGAGTTATTTCCTCAATTTTGTAATGGAGAAACGGACAAAAAATCATTTGTTGATTTTATGATGGCGTTATATCAGGAGCATTACGATAACTTATACCGAGTGGTCGTCTTTTATATGGGATGCTTAGATAATGGTTATGGGCTACCTCTGCCTCCTACTTATTTGGCGCTGTATCAAAAACCTTCTTTTTATCGGAACGTTGGGGAGTGGATCAAAAAAGAAAATGAAACAACCTATGCGAAGGAAGAGGAGCTTAAATTTGATCCTAATGAGTTACAAAAACGATATCATCAGGTTTGGCGGGATGCATTTGCTCCAACAATAAAAGAGCTGATCCACAGTGCATACCGACTAACCAACTCATTACTTAAAGAAACGACTAATCCTCCGCACGTACAAATTTCCAAACTGGATAGCAAAAAGGCTACAGATGATACGATAACCAGTGCCTGGGAGTTATTTGGAAACCTCCCTCAACTCGATGCTGAAACAATAGCGGCAAAAATTAGCGTTGATAAAGACAGTAAATTACGCGATGCAGTATTATCTATGGTTGCATTTGTTAATGAGTTCCGAACGGTTATTGAAACCTATTATGAAAAAGAACGTAAGGAGCTCACAGAAGAAGATAACCTTGAGTTTTCAGATAAGCTGGGCTCACTGTATAAAACACATAATTTAAAAATTTGCCAAGCCTTGGCAAATACAACAACCCATGCCGCTGGATTTAATAATATCGCTGAAAGTCTTAAATTAATTGCTGAACAGGTCAATTTCCAGTTGCATTTAACAAAGACCGACGAACTGATGGAAAAAGCGTTACTTGCGGTGAAGAGAGACGTTTTACCTTTTACGCATGAAGATGTGAAAAATCAATATAATGATTCGCTGTTTGTTTGGGCCAAATCCATTAAGCCTGAAGATTTGGAACGCTATATTACCGATATTGTTGATAAAAAATATGCTCCTTACATCGAAACATTTTCCTTTCGCAAAAGAACAGAATCGGTTAAAAAGTATTTAAAAACCAGTTCTGCTGAGAGTGGGGATCAACGTTTGGCGTACATCTTAAGTTCGGGCACAAAGCAAGATGGGGAATTGAATACCTTGCTTATCAATGGTCTCACTCCGTTCATGCTTGAAAAATACCCTATACCAAGTATTGATCAAGCAATAAGAGACAAAAGCTTTGAAAAAGGGATTGCCGATTTTACACGTGATGTCGTGTTCTTTGCCAAGAAAGACAAACGCTTTACTCATCCCTACAGTGATCGAGGTATTTCCATGTTGTTTAAAGGCATGTATGAATGGGTAGATACTCTTACCGAACGATCATTTAAAAGCTTAATCGAATCATCGTTAAAAAAATATGAAGGGTCATCATGGGGAAGCATTTGGGGGGCATCCAGAAGACCGGAAGTAGAGGGTTATTTAAACGGAAATTCTCATTCAAAAGCGCTCGCCTTGATCTTTATGAACGGGCAAGATTCTTCAGCACTAAACGACTGTTTGTTTACCAAAATCATAGAGGCGATTAAAAGAGAAACAACTAAGTTTCCAGAGCTATTACAAGATCAAAAATATCAGATAATTGCACGATTTGCTTTGGAAGAACATAAAAAATTTTATCTGGGTGATGTGAAAAATCATTATGAAACAATTACTGCGACCCAGCGCCAACTGCAACTCACGGAAGGTTGTTCTTATTAAGCGTGTTGTACTTCTAATGTTCGCAACTAAGTTTGTGAGCATTAGCAGTATAGGTTATGATCCCTTTTTCTAAAACGTTGCAAGAGCTTTATATGTCCTTTGATTTACTAAAAACATTGCCTCAATATCTCATTCCTCAACATGGACTCACGACTCTAGCTGGATGCTTGGCTGACGTGAAACATCACAAGGTAAAGAATTACATCATTCAACGCTTTATCAATAAATACCAAGTTAATATGAGTGAAGCTTTAATCGAAGATCCTACCGCGTACGCTTGTTTTAATGATTTTTTTATTCGTTATTTAAAAGCAGAATGCAGGCCATTGGCTCAAGCGGACATTATTTCGCCGGTAGATGGCTGTGTTAGTGAAATAGGTTCTATAGAGCAGGGTCAACTCATTCAGGCAAAAGGGCATTATTATTCAGTAGAAGATCTTTTAATGTGTCCTAAAGATCTGGCTGCGCAATTTATTAATGGACGTTTCGCTACTTTGTATTTATCACCTAAAGATTATCATCGTGTCCACATGCCTATTGATGCCGAGCTCATTTCAATGACTTATATGCCTGGTGCTTTATTTTCAGTCCAACCTTCGACGGTTCGAGTTGTACCCCGATTATTTGCACGTAATGAACGATTGGCTGTCTTTTTTTCTACTAAAATAGGTCCCATGGTGATGGTGATGGTCGGTGCGACTATAGTTGGTGCGATAGGAACCAGCTGGCATGGGGAAATCAAACGCAGCAAAAACCGTATCGATTTTGAATACACTCAAGAAGAGCGGCAGCAAATGGCTAAAGGCGATGAAATGGGGTACTTTAAATTGGGATCCACGGTGGTTTTGCTGTTTGCAAATGGTGTTCAAATGAATTGGAATAAAGACTTAAAAGCAGGAAGTGCCATACGCTTTGGTCAGGCGTTAGGAGAAATTAACTAACCTCTATGTAAAATGTCTGAGTATATCGTAGCCTGGGTTAGCACCGCGTAACCCAGGCTACATGCTAGATAAATTCCTCTTAATTTAACACAAATGCAGTTCCTAAGTTTTTATTGACCGCATTTTCATAAACAACGGAAGCGACGCTTACGTCCTGAATCGAAAGCCCTACTGATTTGAAAACCGTGATTTGATTTTTGTAATCCGGTTTTTTATGCATTAACCAATTACCAATCTCAATAAGCTCTTCTTGTTTTAACTGATTTTGTTGGACTGCGCTGATAATTTCTCCTGCCTCAGCCATCACCGCACCTAATTGATCGACGATCACCACGCTGTGTTTTAGCACATTATCACTGATTTCTTTCATCTTGGCGCTGTGGGAACCTATGGCATTAATATGTACATGAGGTTGTATGTCCTGCAAGTGAATTAAGGGTTCAGTACTGGCTGTGGCAGTGCAGATGATGTCTGCGTCTTTAACCGCGGATGATATGTGCTCATAGACATTAACCGGGTATTGGTTTGCAAATTTTGTTGCGAATTGTTCTGCACTTTTAATATTTCTTGACCAGACTGACACCTGTTTTATATCACGTACCGTTGCTACAGCCTGAAGCTGGGTCTCTGCTTGCACCCCTGAGCCAATGATTGCTACATGATTTGCGTTCTCTGTCGCAAAATATTGGGTTGCTAATCCAGAAACTGCTCCGGTTCTTAATGCAGTGAGGTACCCTGCATCCATTAATGCTTGAGGCTCACCAGTACTGGCATCAAGCAACATGATAAAACCAGTAATTGAGGGTTTATTTCGTGCGCTATTTTTTGGAAAAATGGAGGCTACTTTCAAACCTAAAGCCTTATCTTTGGCCAAATATGCTGGCATGGTTAAAGTAAGCGCCTCTTCTTCTTTAATCGTAATCCCTGTCCTTAATGGTAATTCAACCTGTTGTTTTGCGAGTTGAATAAATGCATTTTCCATTGCCTTAATTGCTTGGCTCATGGTGATACTTTGTTTTACTTCTTCCAGGGATAACAAGCGAAGACTCATAATTTAACCTCCAAATTCTTTAGTTAAAGCAGACAATAAAGTTGGGTATTTGAAATCATATTGATACTCTGACAAGCGTTGTGGGGCCACGGTTTGTCCTGACAATAATAATTCTTCACCCATTTGTCCGAATAAAAGCGTTACAACCCAGGCAGGCATTCGCAGAAAAGCAGGTTTTTTTAGCACCTGTGCGAATGTTTTGGTAAATGTTTTTTGTGATACGCACTCTGGGGCAACTAAATTCACAGGACCTGTAATTTCTGGATGAGCGATTAAAAACATAATGGCCTCAGCAAGATCAGTGCTGTCAATCCATGCTAAAGGTTGCTTCCCA
Source organism: Legionella cherrii (assembly GCF_900635815.1). NCBI lineage: Bacteria > Pseudomonadati > Pseudomonadota > Gammaproteobacteria > Legionellales > Legionellaceae > Legionella > Legionella cherrii. The sequence continues at coordinate 703,675 of NZ_LR134173.1, read as the reverse complement.
GAACCCAGTACAGCGCCGAGACCATATTTTGTAGGTAATTCCAATTTTTTTAACATCCCCGCGCCGCGTTTTAAAACCACACCAAAACGCATCAGGGTTACCGGCATTCCCAATTCAAAACCTTTTTTGGCGGTTTGTTCCCACTGGGTAACGAGCTGTGTCGAAAAACTGGTTTCAGGCGAGTCAATGGGGGGGGTCGTTTCAGTAAACGTAAGATTATTTGCTGCTCGTGTTTTCTGTAATCCATAAATGCCTACTGCGCTTGCATTATATAAATGAGGTTTTTTTGCTTCGGCTTTAATTCCCCATAGCACGAATTGGCTGGTTGTTTCAATGCGGCTTGAGAGTAATCTCTCTTTTGTTTCGTCACTCCATCGATCATCCGCAATATTTTCACCAGCTAAATTAATAATCACATCAAATTCATTCGGATTTAATAGATCAAGTTCATCCCAGGAAATTGCGTGTACTGTGTTTGCAAAGGTTTTTTTAATTTTTTCTTCATCTCGCCCAATGACATACACATTATGCCCTGATTGAATCAGTTCAGGTACTAAAGTTTGACCAACTAATCCTGTTCCACCTCCAATAATAATTTTCATGCACAGCCTCCTTTTCACGTCGGTCTATAATAACTGAAGCAAATTAACTTACCAACACACATCATAACGGAAGTGTAGTTTGGTTGCTTGCAATCAGGTAACCCTCTTTGTATTTAAGCTAAGTTAGGCCTTGACCCAACCTATCTTAACTTCAGAAGTTGTTCTTTTAAAAATTTTTATGCGGAATCATGGTTAACTTAGGGTTTTCAGCAGCGAGGCTGACTGGAAGTTCCCGTGATTGGGATCTATTAGAAATGGATTTGTAATCGATTTAATGGTACCGAGAAGAGGACTCGAACCTCCACGGAGTTGCCCCCACTAGCACCTGAAGCTAGCGTGTCTACCAATTCCACCACCTCGGCATTGTGCCGCTAAGTTACTCATATTTGCTGGATCTGTCAATGGCTTTTTCAGATTAATCTTGCGTAAAATGTTTCAACTAACTGGAATAGGGAGCTCCTGCTTTTAAGATACGCTCTCTTACGCCTTGCCAGGCTCCTGTTGCCGGAGGAAGCTCGATCGCAATGACTTGGGCATCGGATGTGTCAGCTTTTCTTAATTGATAATATAGATCAAAGGCTACTTGCTCAGGATGTTCTTTCAATCGATGAAAATGCTCTCCAAGGATTCCTATGGGTTTTTTGCTGGCAATAACGTAGATTTTATCTGGATTTTTTTGGCAAAAATGGGTAAGTGCTTCATAGTCGGTAAAATAATATAACAATTTTTGCGGTTGGTAATGACTGTCTAATTTTCCAGGAACCCGCAGCGTATTTTCATGGTCCAGTGAGGGTATTGTAATTACTTCGGCGATGGTTTGTTCATCAATAAGCCCATGACGTAAAATTTGATAGTTTGCTACATGAGTTGCATCAATAATGGTGGATTCAATGCCTACAGTACAACGACCTCCATCCAATATGGTTAATTCTTGATTCGGGAATGATTCGCTGACATGCTGAGCCGTTGTGGGGCTGACTTTCCCAAAAGGGTTTGCAGAGGGAGCAACCAGCGGGATCCCTAATTTAATTAATAGTTCCTGGGCTATAGGATGGGCTGGGCATCTGATGGCTACCGTAGTCTGACCTCCCGTAATTAATGGAGTAATTTGCTCAGTTTTGCAACGTAAAACAAGAGTTAAAGGACCTGGCCAGAATTTTTTAATGAGTTGCTGGGCATAGACTGGTATGTCTTTGACCCATTGATTGAGATCCCAATCTTGCGCAACGTGAACGATTAAAGGATGGTTTAATGGTCTGTTCTTCATTGCAAAAACGGCTCTAATTGCTTGTTCATTATTAATAGGTGCTGCTAATCCATAGACTGTTTCTGTAGGTATGGCAACAGGTTTTCCAGCAAGCAAATCGCGAATAGCATCATCGATGTGGGGTGTAATTAAAGGCATATACAGACCATAAATTAAAAAGCCTATTATTTTTACACAAATTGAAAGAGAAATCAGCTGTTTTGCCTTTTCAATTTTCCCCACATACAATAGATTCTATTGGCCTAAAATATAAATTATTAGGAATAGTGTGTGTTACTTCATCTAATAGAAAGAACTGTGGATGGTTATTTTGCGCTCTTTCCCAGGGAGAAACCTTCATTGGAGATTGTTAAATCCACACGTTTGATTGCACACAGGGGAGCGCACAATCATGCACAGGGTATCATTGAAAATACGCTCGCGGCATTTGATTTGGCAAAAGAATTGGGGTGCTGGGGGATAGAGCTTGATGTACACGCCACTGCAGATAAAGTGCTTGTGGTGAATCATGATCCTACTTTAAAGCGCCTATGGGGACATGATCGAGCAATTGCTCAACTGAGTTTTAATGAATTACGAACACTGATCCCAGCAGTGCCGACACTCAATGAAGTTGTTGCCAGATATGCACACAGCATGCATTTGCTGATCGAATTAAAAGCACCGTTTCAAGATGAGGAAGCTTTAGTCCGCGCATTGAATGGATTATCTGCTGGCGAACATTATCACTTGCTCACTTTAAATTCCGCAGTTTTTAGCTCCTTATCGCAATTTCCAAAAAATGCACTGTTATTGGTAGCAGGGCATAATAATGTGCATCAATTTTGCAATATCAGTTTAAAGGAGAATTATGGGGGCGTTTTAGGACATTATTTTTTAATGAATAATCAGGTTGTTAATAGACTCAAAGCCGCCAAACAAATTGTTGGTGTGGGCATGATCGATTCCAAGTTCAGCATGTATCGGGAATTAAATCGAGGAATAAATTGGCTTTTCACCAATCGTGCGAATGAAATGAATTTTAATTTGCGCCGTCTTTAGGGGAATGTTTATATCTAACTCATCTCCGGGGAGCAGCGAGAGCCCCATGAGACATTGTGTTTCCCGGGGCGGACCCGAGCAGCGCGAGGGATGACCTCGAATAGATAAAATTCTGCATCTAAATAAATTATTGACCGCTTGATTTAGATATGTTCTGATAGAAATTAAGACAGCTAGGGTGTCGATATTTTGACTTGTCATAATGAAAAATTATGGTCAAGTCATTTTTTTTATTGTAAAAAAGGATGTAGGTTATGCGTTGGGCGGATAGATTTTGGTCGGCAACCAGTTGGGCATTTGATACTACAGTTCATGCAGTAGCAGATACAATGAGTGTATGTGGCACTTTGGCATGTACTCTGGGTGGTGCAGCATATGCTGTCTCTAATATGCTTAATTTAGAAGAAGTCAGTGCGTCCTATTATGGTGCAGTGAATGCTACGGGTAATTTTACTTTAGGAGTTAACCTTACAAACATAAATTATAGTCTTAGTGAATCATTTCCTTTGACTTACAGTAATCATATAAATAATGGTACCGCTTATAATGTAACCGATTACATTAGTTCTGGAATGGTGCAAACAGCCAGTACTATTTGCATGGCATCAGGTATTGCCTTAAAAACTTTAGGCGCAACGATTAATCAGTGGCAGGAAAATAGGGAAGAACAGCGTTATTATGCTCGCAATCATGGATTACAAATTGCCAAGCCTCACTGGAAAGAGTATGGTTATGTCAGTGCAGAAGCTTTTGCTGGTGCACTATCTATGGCGATGCTCAGTACTACCGTTGCCACGACGGCACTTTATTTTTCAAGCAGAACGGTTCCTAAAATCACCTATCCTCCCTCTGGCGAACGTTATGTAGCTGGCGCCTATTATAATGGTCCAACCATATCAATGCCTTTTAATATCAACATCGATTTGGGAACCAGTAGTTTCAACATTCCACTGTATTTTGAGACGATGAATGTTTTGCTTAACAAAACGGTTGAGGTGGCTGCAAAGGCTACCTATGGCGGTGGTTTTTTCTTTAAACCAAACCAAAATACCCCCAACCCTCCTTTGGCGGTTACAGAGGCAGTTTCTTCAATCACTGGGGCGGGCGCTTATCTGGCACGTAATTTTTTTGCCAGTAAAGCCAAACATCTTCATGCTGAGAGAATACAAAAAGCAGAAGCAAGTGTTTATACATTAGTTAATAATTAAGCTTATCCAGAAGTGCGAGACCTTCTGTCATCGATGCCCTGCGAGAGATCCCCTGCGTCGTGGAGATCTCCTCATTGCATCATGATGAAGGGACTAGCGTTCAACAATCGCTGCAACGCCCATTCCTCCCGCAGTGCAAACACTGATAAGGATACGTCCTTGTCCTTGATTGGCTAGGATTTTGGCGGCGGCACCAACCAAACGTCCACCCGTGGCAGCAAAGGGATGGCCAAGGGCAAGACTCCCTCCTTTTACGTTCATTTTTTGTGTGTCTATACTTCCTAAAGGCTTCTTGAGATGTAACACTTTTTGACAATATTCAGCAGATTCCCATGCTTTTAACGTACATAATACTTGACCAGCAAAGGCTTCATGAATTTCATAATAATCAAAATCCTGCAAACTCAGTCGATTTCTTGCCAATAAACGAGCGACAGCAATCGTTGGTGCCATCAATAACCCTGCACCATGCACGAAATCTATTGCAGCCACTTCGCAGTCCACAAAATAAGCGAGAGGTTCTAGTTGATGACTTTTGGCCCACTCAGGAGAACCTAATAATACAACAGAGGCACCGTCAGTAAGCGGTGTTGAGTTTCCTGCAGTTAAACTGCCTTTTTCTGATTTATCGAAAGCAGGCTTTAAGGAAGCCAATTTTTCCAAAGAAGGATCCTTACGGGTAATGGTATCTCGCTTTAGAGAAGCAAAGGGGGCTATTAAATCTTCATAAAAACCCTCATTGTAGGCTCGAGTAGCATTTTGATGTGAGCGCAAAGCCAATTCATCTTGAGCCTGACGGGTAATTAGCCATTCTTTAACCATTAGTTCACAATGATCGCCCATAGACAAGCCTGTGCGTGGTTCGCGGACTTCCGGTAATAAAGGTTTTAACATGCCCAAGCGGAATTCTTTGAGAAGTCCAAGCTTTTCCTTTAGCCCTTTAGCCTGTTGAAATTTAATTAAAAAATGAGTTAGTTTTCTTTGGCCAATTAATGGAATATCTGAATTGGTGTCCGATCCCCCTGCTATTCCTGCAGCGATTTGGCCATTAGCAATTTTTAACGCAATTAAATTGACTGCTTCTAAACCCGTACCACAAGCACGTTGTATGGTTAATCCGGGAGTTTCTGGAGACAAGTCACTACCTAAAACTGTTTCGCGTGCCAGATTCCAGTCAAAAGGATGATTCATAATTGCTCCTGCAATAAAATCACCCAATAACTCACCTTGAATTTTAGTTTTATTAATAAGATCAGCTAATGCTGCCCCTAACATATCCTGATTGGATTTTCCTAAATAGTTCGTTTGTGATTTGACAAAGGGAGTGCGGGAACTATTGAGAATAGCCACTTTATCTTTGAAGCTCATGGGTAATTCCTTTTCGCTGCTCATGATTTTTAAGAATAGACTAAAATGATGCATCAGCGCCACTTAATTCAAGAAGGGTTATAGTTTGCTTATTTCAAAGAAGACTTTTTATCCTGGTGATTAACCAGACTGGTTTTACGCGAAGGAAAAAATTACACTATAATTTTATTTCAGAGCTTATAACAAGGAGGTTTCGCATGTATACCTTGTATTCATTTGGAACACCTAATGGTATTAAACCGACGATTATGCTGCAGGAGTTGTCCCAATCCTATGTGATTAAAACAATTGATATTTCTAAAGGGGAACAGTTTAATCCGGAGTTTTTAAAAATTTCCCCGAATAATAAAATTCCGGTTTTATATGACGCGCAAACCGATTTTTATTTGTTTGAAAGCGTGGCTATATTGCAATATCTTGCAGAAAAACATCATCAATTTTTACCCGATTCACTGCAAAATAAGTACGCTATTGTCGAATGGTGCTTTTTTCAAGCAGCTCATATAGGTCCCATGTTTGGTCAATTGGGGCATTTTCATCGTATGGATGAAAAAATTCCTTATGCTCTCAAACGTTATGCGGATGAAAGTGATCGTTTGTTAGGGGTTATGGAAAAACAACTGACCCAATTTTCTTATATTGGTGGCCAGGAATACACCATTGCCGATATGGCCATTTGGCCCTGGATTTACTGCTTTCAAATTTTTTATCAACAGACTATCGATGCGCAACGTTTTGCTCATTTACTCGAATGGTATCAACGTATCAGTGAGCGTACGGCGGTGAAAGCGGCTTTAGAGGCATATAATTTGACTTTGGAAGGTAGAAAGAAATAAGGCAGATAGAACCCATACCCCTCGGCCACTTGTGGGAGAGGGGGGGGGCTTGGTCATTTTATTATTAGTTAAACACCTGTGTTGCTTGCACTGTGACATCTAACCCATTGCCAGTTTCTTGTTTTTGTGCATAAAACCCATTCGTGCCCAATAACTGGCTCACAGGTATGGTTTGGGGTGGTTGAACAGTAGGAGGAGTGCCTTGATTTGAAGGAAGAGTACTTAGTGTTTTAAGCGTGTCTATATGTTTTTCTTGTATCATAAGAAGTTCTTGATAACGAGCATTCGATTTCTCCAGCTCTTGTTGCACCAGCACCAGTTTGCTTTCCGCATCACATATGCGTCTCACTATGGTATCAAAGCTCGTTTCTTTATTACTTAGAAACAGATCGAGTCTTGCTTGGAAAGCCTGGCGTTGTTCTTCCTTGCCGATGGCGGCCTCCGTTAATTCTGATATGGTCGCATGCAAGGTACTGATCATTAATTGCGCTTTATCAAGATCCGCTCCAAGTGCTTCTCTCACCTTCTGCACTTCCAGAACTTTTTGCTTTAACTCCTCTTGACTGGCTTTGTACCCTTCTATGATGCGGTCTAATCTTTCCTGATTTTTTTTCATTAAGTCGGTTTGTTGTTCCACTCCCTCCTTGAGGGCTTCAGAAGTTTCTACTAATCCGTTTTTAGTTTCACCTAATGCCTCATTAATTTTAACGGTGGCCATGACTTGTTTGTCAATCAAATCAATGCGCTTGCTTAGCGCTTCAATATTTTCTGTGAGCCGTACATTTTCATTGGCAAATTTTTGAATTTCTACTGCTAATTGTTGACGGATAATATCCAGGGCATTAATGGTTAATTGCAGGAGGTCGGCTAAGCCTAAAATACCTTGTTGCAAACTTTCAATAGCACTGGTACTGCATTTATGATGATCGTCAAGGATGATCCCTCCTGCTGTATAGGTAACCGCCGTGACCCCGCAAAGTGCCAAAAGAAAACCAATATGTGCGACAATGCCCATGATTAGGGTGGGAACCGTTAATGCGACTCCACCAATAATTTTTTGCCAAAGCGGTAGTTCACCCCAGTATTCCGCAGCTCGCGAGAACATACTCGGATTTTTTTCCATGCTTTTGATGGTATCTTGCAGACTTTTTTTGATTTGCTCAAATATTTCTTTGGTAATCGTAATTTTTACAAGTTTGTCTTGATCGGTTTCGTTAAGATTTTTTAACTTGTCTTTTATTTCTTTAGATGCTGGATCTTCGATTGCAAGTATTGCTGATTCGTTATATTGCTCTGGCTCTTGTATGGTATCAAGATCCCTTTCTTCTACTGTATCCAGATCAATAAGTTGCCGAGTTTCTTCTTCGTTGGTAGCCATGTGAATTCCTTTCTGTTGAATAATCTTCCTGTAACCACTATTTTTAACCAGAATATCTTAAAAAAACAAGAAAAATTTATTCCCTAGCGTTAATGATAAGCTGATGCCGCAATTAAGTGATTATTATATAAATAAAAAAATTCATGTATCTTTAAGGAAAGTTGGGCTTGGAAGCCCAACTTAATAAAGAACATGTTACATTTTAAGAGGTCTATATTCAGCGCTTTCTTCAGAAGAGGCAGCACAATTAGCAATTTCGGCAGCAGCAGTTGCGCCGGTACGGGTAAGAAGATACAGTAATGCTATAGGAGCTATAACAGCGGTTACTATAGATGCAGCAACAGCAATTACAGTACAAGCAGCCGCAATAATTCCAGCTTTTGCAGCAGTCGTGAGGTTATCTTTGGCAGTTTCTATGGCCTCTTCTTTGCCTGCACGCAGACTATGTAATCCAAAACCTGCAGCAATAACCAATTTTGCAAGTGCAGTAAGTGCAGCGACTGCGGCAGCAATGGCTGCAACTCCAGCAACAACAGCAAATACTACAGGCGCTGTAATTGGTGCTGTAACTGTAGTCGCGACTTCTGATTTAGTACTCAGTCCAAGTTGCTCTACTAATTCTTTTTTCTTTCCAAACGGAGTAAAAAATCCGGGTACAGTTTGTTGTACAAATCCATATCCTTGTTGTAGCTTCTCTTTAACTGCATTGATTGCAAGTTGTTTTTCTTCAGGATTTCCCAACAATAAATCCAATACGCCCTTTTCACCGCCAAGGGATACTCGTTTACGGTAAGTATGGGTGCGGTAAACTGAATGCGGTTCTTGACGCAATTCTTTTTCCTCTTCCTCATAATAGGGCTCCTGGTAATCGCGCTGTTCTGATTCTCTTGAACTACTTTTTGGTTCTCTAGCAAATTTAGATTCCATAAATAAACCCCTTGAGTTTGATTAAAATCGGGTCATGCTATTTAAAAAAAGAATACAAGTCAAGTTGAGTTTATTTGGTTTTTTGATTATTTTACTCACACTTAACTCAAAAGATGATTTTTATGACCTATCGTATTGGCCAACGCTGGATAAGCAACACCGAAACCCAACTTGGTTTGGGTATTATTATTGATTTGAATGGTCGGCAGGTGAGCGTGAGCTTCCCCGCTGCAGACGAAGAGCGTATTTATTCCACCGACAGTGCTCCCTTAAGTCGCATTATTTATAAAGTGGGAGAAGAAGTCACTACCGCAAACCAACAGAAAATACAGATTACTCAAGTGGAAGAGCGTCAGGGATTGTTATTTTATACTGGAGAAGATGAGGCGGGTAATGAACTGCAAATTAGCGAGCTTTCCTTAGATTGTTTTATCAAATTAAACACTCCAGAACAAAGATTATTTAGTGGTTTGTTGGATAAGTTAAGTACCTTTAAATTAAGAATAGACACCCTGCATCATCTTAGTAGATTGCAACAATCTCCTGTGAGGGGATTATTGGGTTCACGAACCAGTCATTTAAAACACCAGGTTTACATTGCCCATGAGGTGGCACAACGCCATGCACCACGGGTGTTGTTGGCTGATGAAGTGGGGTTGGGTAAGACTATAGAAGCCGGCATGATTCTTCATTATCAATTAGGTACGGGTCGCGCCAGCCGAGTATTGATTGTGGTTCCCCAAACGTTGATTCATCAATGGCTTGTCGAAATGATTCGCCGATTTAATTTATATTTTTCGATCATCGATGCGGAGCGCTATGAACTTTTATATGAGCTAGATGAAGAAGAAGGGATGCATATTGGTACAACCCAAGAGAATCTTTTTGAAAACGAACAATTGGTTTTGTGCAGCTTGGATTTTCTGATGGAAAATGAACAAGCTCGTCAGCAAGCGCTGACCAGCCAGTGGGATTTGCTCGTTGTTGATGAGGCACATCATTTACATTGGTCTGAGGAAGAAAAAAGTGCTGAGTATGAATGCATTGAGGAATTAGCACAACAAAGTAAAGGCTTATTGCTTTTGACTGCGACACCAGAACAAGCGGGAATTGCCAGTCATTTCGCCCGCTTGAGATTGCTTGATCCATCACGATTTTATGATTTTTCTAACTTCAAAAAAGAAGAAGAAGGGTATCAGCACATCAACATGCTGGTGCAAGAGTTGATGACTTATGGGGAACAGGCGACGGACGTCTTGCCTGGGGAACTTAAGTCGCAATTGGAAACGTATTTGGGGGATATAACGGGTTCGAGTGTAAGTCAGGTGATTAAAGACCTGTTGGATCGGCATGGGACAGGACGAGTCCTATTTCGCAATACGCGTGCAGCGATTCAAGGATTTCCTGAGCGTCAAGTGCATGCGTATCCTTTGGAGTGTCCTACGATTTATTCCTCAATGGATGAACAAAAAGGCCAACGTAAGCTTTATCCTGAACAACTTTTAGATAAAGGAATATGGCTGGAAAATGACCCTCGAGTGCAGTGGTTAGCGAATAAAATTAATGAATTACATCCCCACAAAGTTCTTGTTATTTGTGCTAAAGCCAATACAGCAATTGCTTTAGACCAGTATTTAAAATTAAAAGTAGGTCTTCGCAGCACTTCGTTTCATGAGGGATTATCAATTATTGAACGGGATCGTGCTGCAGCCTATTTTGCTGAACTGGAAAACGGGGCTCAGACGCTGATTTGTTCTGAAATAGGCAGTGAAGGCCGAAATTTTCAATTTGCGCATCACTTAGTATTGTTTGATTTACCTTTAAATCCAGATTTATTAGAGCAACGCATTGGACGGCTCGATCGAATTGGTCAGCGACATACTATTGAAATCCATGTCCCTTATCTCATGAATACGGTGCAAGAGAAATTATTTCGTTGGTATCAAGAAGGAATTAACTTATTTACCAAGAGCTGTTCGGTGGGTTTTACTCTTTATGAAGAATTTGAAGATCGGTTATTACCCCTTCTCGATACAGTAGACACACCCCCACACCAATTGGAGCAGTTGATTGCGGAAACAAAAACTCGTGCCGAACAAATTAATCAAGCACTTCACGAAGGCCGCGATCGGTTGTTGGAATTAAATTCCTGTAATACCTCCCAAGCAGAGGCATTGATTGCCGCTATTGAGGCAGAAGAAAATTGTTTGGAGCTAGAAAATTATATGGCTCAAGTATTTCAGGAATACGGTATTGATCATGAGTACCATTCTGAAAATACGGAAATATTGCGTCCTACGGATCATATGAAAACAAGTCATTTTCCAGGATTAAAAGAAGATGGCGTAACGGTCACTTATTCTCGTTCTAAAGCTCTTGTGCGAGAAGATGTTGAGTTTCTAAGCTGGGAGCATCCCATGGTCAGTGAATGTATGGAAATGACTTTGGATTCCGAATTGGGAAATGCCGCTTTAGCCACCATTTCTATAAAAAGTATTAAACCTGGAACCTTGTTTTTGGAATCCTTTTTTACAGCAAATTGTGCTGCACCTAAAAAATTGCAATTGGATCGCTTTCTGCCTCTTACACCTATTCGGGTGCTTATGGATGTATCTGGAAAGAATCTGTCGAAAATATTGGATTACAAACAATTAAATCAAATGTGTGAGCCTGTAAAACGTCATTTAGGCTATCCAATTATTCAGCAAATCCAAACGGATCTTGAAAGCATATTGGCACAAAGTAAAAAAGTTGCTGAAGCCCAACTTCAGGAGATCATAGAACAGGCAACGATACAGATGAAACAAAGTGTCACTCATGAAATCAATCGGCTTGAAGCTTTAAAAAGTCTCAACCCTTCAATACGTGAGGATGAAATTGCTTATTATAAAAAGCAGCTTCTCGAAAGTGAGGGATACATTCATAGTACCGCTTTAAAGTTGCAAGCACTGCGTGTTGTGATTAATAAAGCCTGAAAAACCTTCAGACATAAAACCTTTATTATTTGAAAGGATCCGGTTTGGTAATTTTCCGGATCCTTTAGTGCACCTAAGCAGATTGAATGTGCAACCCTTCGTAAGCTTGCTGCAATGCAGATAATTTATTGCGAGTATCCGTATGAAAAAAACCAAAGTGTTCTGCTATGAATTTAGGGAGAGGATCTCGATGTTTATCAATGAATGCCCTGTTTTCATGATGGTTTAATTCATCATGAATTTTTTGGATGAACGTACCAGACTGTTCTGTTCGCACGTGTTGAGGAAGCATCAAAAACTCCAGGGTTGTTTGATATAAAGAGAGCACTAACGTGTAGGTTTTATTGGCTTTATCTCCCCGCTCTTCGTCTGTCGATTTTTCGTCTAACATCGCCAGGGATTTAATTTTCAAGACCCTTAAGGAATAACTGATTTTTTGATATTTGGCTCGGTTAAAATCGGATGGCTGCTCTTTTTGAATCGCATCAATCTGCTGTCTTATTTGCTGATCCAGATGATGTAAAACCCTTTCTTTTTGGTTGATGTCCAATGATTCATCTTTAGCGATGGTTTCTTTTAATAATGACTTTGTTGGGGCAGTGACTTTGATTGGCGTGTCGGCAATTTTGTTTTTAGCTTCCAGAGCTGGATTTATCGGTTGTGCAATGGTTTGAGGGAGGGTATACATTTTTTCAAAAAACTGAGCGACGGCAAGCATCTCATAAACCGCTGTCTTAGTTGCTGATTCTGATGGTTCAGAGTGCCGATTTTTATACTCTTTAACTTGGGTGCCAAGCTTCAATAGCATGTGCTCCACTGACTCGAGAACCATGATAATTTCTTTGGGAAATAATCCTTCTTTTGCAAGGCGCATGGTATTTTTGTTGGCTTTGGAGATCGCGACGAACGATTCTTTGACGTGTTGCAGGTCGGCTTCAACAACCCTACATAAATTGTCGAGCACAGTAAAAATTTCAGTAAAATGCTGCGGATCATTAATATAAATTGCTCCCAATTGTTCTATGCTGTGCAATAAGTGAGAGCAAAATGCTTGTAAGGAAATAATGGCGTGAATTAAGTGGGCAAAATTTGCCATAATGACGGTTCGCTCCAGCAACTCCTGCTCCTCATTAACCACCACAAACTCAGGATTTTTTTCAGGCCCCACTCTTTTGGTGTTAATAAAATTGCGTGAGTCACTAAATACCCGCAATATTGCTTTTAATTCTTTGTCTAAACGTGCCTTATCTTTTGATGTTTTGCTTCTTTGCTGCTGAATGGTTTGTGCCCAATCGGTGAACGCAAAAAGATCGGCGGGTGATATGACTTTTTTTTCTTTCAAAATGGAACATGGCCTGAGGGATTTTAGATAGTATGCAGCCAAACCGATGATCCAATCTTTAAATACAGATTCCGGTAAATTGATTTCATGAAATTTACTAAAAACTGTCCCCCATACTTCGGATTTAATATACTCTCTACGGACCATATTATTTTCCAGCTCATCAAGGGCTACTGTATCTGCTAAATCCTTTTCTTTCTCGGGCACCACCATTTTTACTAAGAGTCGTAACAATCGATTACTGTCATCAAGACAGGTTTCTCTAAGCTCATTGACCAGTTCACGTAATGACAGTGATTCTTTATGTTTGTCCAAGTGTTGTTTGGCATCTAATAAGTAGGTATATACTGGTTGCAAACGTTTAAAATGCTGGCTATTTTCCCTACCTTCTTTAGATGCATAATCATCAATAAAGTCAGTCAGCGCGCTAAGATATGCCGAATCAAAATCATACCCTTCGAAGCTTAAGCATCTGTTTTGTAAGATATTGAGTAAATAAGAAAGAACTCCTGCGGTAGTATCATTATGATTATCCCGACTTAAATAATACTCTTTTAATTTTAAGATCGCATGTAGAATGGATTGTCTGTATGACGATAACTCAGGGGGTACTTGTGGGAGTTTTCTGCCTATTTCCTTAATATCATCCACGGTATAGTGCAGGGAATCTACTGATTTGAGGTCATTTTCAAGGGTAAATTTGAAAATGGGAGGGAAGCCTTGAATGACGCCATAACCAGGGACTTCAATTTTTTCCAAGAAATGTTTATGGCGTCGATTGATGTCTTCAATTTCATCTCTATGTTTTTTTTCTTCATAGTGCTCCCATTTTTTATGAGCAATTGCAATGACTGCTCCTGTACCTACGATCCCAAGAGCTACTAAACCTGCGATGGCTTCAGGTTGTGAAAGGCTAAGAGCGCTGATACTGCTTAATCCATTTAATGCACTGGTTAGGGGCATAATTTTTCCTCACTAAAAATTTTAAGGCGCGCTATCTTTAAATCAGGTCGATAGGAAAAAGCGATCTACAAAAATTAAAAGGTAGCTTTGTAGCCACATGCAATTTGCACGCCAGGGAGTTTTCTTATAAGTTCAAATGTGTAGAATGAATGGAATACGACTTTAATTGAGTCCTCTCTGAGATCATCACTTTATGGAATATTATTCAGTTCTGTATCTCTTGATTTTATTTTTAGTCTCAGCTTTGGTGCATCACTTTTATAAGAATGGCATCTGTTGCCAGACCTCTGCCGGCAGCATTGTCATGGCTATTGGGATTGCCACTTTTGATGTGTTGCCGCGATTTCAATTTGTAACCCCTTTGGTTAAACGACTGATTATCCTGGAGTTGTTGGTTATAGGGCTTTATTTAATATGCTTTTTTGTAAAATGTTCTTTGACAGGACAATTTAAGTTGTTTACTACCCGCGCAATAAATCAATTTGGTATCGGGACTTGGGTAGCCGGTTCTTCAGTGTTAACACTCTTATTTTTACAAGAATTCCCCTCCTGGGATTTGGTTATTTGGTTGTGTGCCTTTTGCGCGTTATTTTTTTGGCCAATTTATCTCGTTATTTCATTAATCAATTTACAGCGTATTTTTTTAAAAAAAATAAAAATACATACTGGAAATATTTTACTTCTTACTGTGAGTACGCAAGCATTAGCGTTACTTACCCATTCTTTGTTTGCGTCGGTAATGCCGATTTTAATTAGCCAGATATTAATTATTTTGGGTTATTTGTTCTATGTCATTGGGATCAAGATTGTTGGGAAGTATTTGCTTTCATGCTCAAAGAAACGTTTGCTGTTAGGTTGGAGTAACGGAAACAGCATCATTCATGGTGCCCTGTCCATCTCAGGATTGGCCATTACCGCGACTCATGCTCTTGATGATAAGGTAATTCTTAATACTTGGATTCTTGCAACCAGTTTATTATTTCTTGTTGAGGGAATGAGTTTAATTAAAATGTATCATCGAATAATGATTGCAGGTTTTATTCATGGCATTTTTGTTTATAATCTTTCTCAATGGACCCGAATTTTTACTTTAGGGATGTATTATTCATTTTCTTTTGCTTTATACAAACAAAATGTAGGTAACAAATTTATAGTACAGACAGTGCTCATGTATGGAAAATATATTGTATTAATACTTTTGTTGTTTGAGGTATTTATTTTTTTACAGGATAAGTTAAGTGATCGAAAGCAATAAAAATTACTCAGCTTAAAGTTTTTCAATTGTGTAGTACGAAGGGATGAGTCTACTCATGAATCAGCAAATTAAAAAAATTGCCACAGATCTCTTGCATTCAGCGGGTATTACACCTAATGGGAAGGAACCTTGGGATATTCAAATTAATAATGAAGAATTTTACCAACGTATTTTTAATGAGGGTTCTTTAGCACTAGGCGAGACCTACATGGATGGATGGTGGGATTGTGAAAGCCTCGACCAATTCTTTACCCGTATTCTGCGGGCGCGACTGTATGAAAAAGTCAAAGCCGACAAATGGTTATGGCCAAAATTAATTTGGCTCAAATTGATTAATCATCAATCTAAAAAACGAGCCCTTGAAGTCGGTCGCAGGCACTATGATTTAGGCAATGAATTATTTAAATCCATGCTGGATAGCCGTATGAATTACACCTGCGGTTATTGGAAAAATGCCAATGATCTCGATACGGCACAATTGAATAAATTGGAATTAAGTTGCCAGAAATTAAAACTCGAACCGGGGATGCGTGTATTAGACATAGGCTGTGGTTTTGGTGCTTTTGCCAAATATGCGGTGGAGCATTATGGTGTCAGTGTGGTGGGGATCACGATATCCAAAGAACAGTATGACTATGCCAAACAAAATTGTTCTGGGCTGCCTATTGAAATCCGTTTCCAGGATTATCGGGATATTTATGAACAATTTGATCGTGTGGTTTCTTTAGGGATGTTTGAACATGTAGGGTATCGAAATTATCGTGTTTACCTGCAAAAGGTTCGTGATTGTCTTCAAAATAATGGCTTGTTTTTGTTACATACCATTGGCGGAAATGAAACGACCAAATCCAGTGATCCCTGGATTAATAAATATATATTTCCTAATGGTATGATTCCGTCTATGGAGCAAATCAGTAACGCTTCAGAAGGATTATTTGTTATGGAAAACTGGGCGAACTTTGGGGCTTATTATGACAACACCCTAATGGCCTGGCATGACCGCTTCGAACAAAATTGGGAGCGTTTAAAGGAACAATATGACCAACGTTTTTATCGTATGTGGCGCTATTATTTATTAGCATGTGCCGGTTCTTTTCGTGCTCGTACAAACCAGTTATGGCAAATTGTCTTTTCCAAAGAAGGACTTCCAGGTGGGTATCAAGAGCCTTTATTTACAGGCATTAAAAACAGAGAATCTGGAAATAAAAAAACCGTTTCGAATTTTGAATTGTCATAAAAAATAAAGAGGGATACTGGCCGTATCCCTCAAGCGTATTTAATTAGTGCTTCTTGGCAAATGCCATACGCAAATGACTGTTGATGGTTTCAATTGCACTACGACATGCTGGAGTATCAAAAAGATCATTGAGCATGACGAAATCATGAATGGTGCCGTGATGGCGGATTCCGGTGACGGGAACACCCGCTGCATTAAGCTTATGCTCATATGCTTCACCCTCATCCCGCAATACGTCACATTCACCATTAATTACCAGTGCTGGAGGTAACCCTCTGAGTTGATCCACAGTGGCTTGCAAAGGACATGCGGTGATTTCTTTTCTTTTGGCTTTATCGGGTAAATAATTGTCCCAAAACCACTCCATGGCTTTTTTGGTTAACCAAGGACCATCCGCAAATTCTTTGTAGGAGTCATTTTCAAAGTTGGCATCAGTTACTGGATAAATGAGCACTTGATAATCAATTTTAGGACCGCCACGTTGTTTGGCAAGAATGGTCATCACTGCGGCCATGTTTCCTCCGACACTATCACCCGCAACGGCTAAACGAGAAGTATCCAGGTTGAGTTCTTTGCCATGCTCGGCAATGTATTTCAACGCTGAATAATCTTCTTCAATTTGTGTTGGGTATTGTGCTTCCGGAGCTAAAGAATAATTGACAAATACGACGGCAGCATGAGCACCGACTGAAAGCTCACGAACAAGACGTCCATGAGTTTGCCAATCCCCAAAAACCCAACCTGCACCGTGATAGAACATGACTACGGGTAGTTTTTCTTTTGAGCCTTTAGGACGAATAATACGAATGCCTACTTTCCCTTTGGCATGTTGAATAAAACGATCTTCAATATCTACCTCAGGTTCTTTAATAGAAGGAGCTTCTTGCAATTTATCAAAAATCGCCCTTCCTTCTTGTACAGGAAGATCATAAATCGGCTTACCACCAGCTTTCTTGATTTTTTCAACGAAAGCCCAGGTTTTTGGTTCTATACGCTTACTCAGATCCATTTTTTCTGTCCTCATGGTTGAAGTTTAAACACAATTTCATTTTTTTCTTGTATGAATAATATGAAGCCAAGGCTGTCACTTTTATTAACAGGACAGAATAAGTATAGACAATTTAGAGATTTTTGTTTTTTCTCAATAAAAACGCTAAAAAAAATGAAACGCGTAGTGATTATTGATTCGGTAAAAAAAAGGATAGGATTTAAGTGATACCATAACGGCTAGCCTGAGCGTAGATGAGAAACCGCTTTCGGTTTTTCGGACTTACACCCAAGCTAAAACATCAGTTAATTCTTCATGATTCATTTCCTACTGGAAAAGATCCCTGTTCAGGATTTCGATAATCAGGGAAAGAACAGTGCATGTGGGCAATCTTCCAGGCTCCCTGCTCTTTTTCGATGGTTAATGTACCACGCAAATGTTCGAATACATGCTCGCTGCCTTCGATGGTAATACGTGCATTACATACTGCGGCAGCCCACAGGGCATCATCAGGGGTTGGAACAAAACGAATTATTTCTATTTTACCCTGTTCTGATTGGCTCCAATCCCTTCTAAATTGCTCTTCTATTTCCTTTAAGCCGATACGGTATTCATCAACTGCAGATCCCCAGACATTCGTATTTTGAGTAAAGAGGCTGAGTAACAAAGGTAAATTACGTTGTTCATATCCATCACAAAATTGTTTAAAGAGTTGCTCTGCTGGTTTTATTTCTGGACGTTTCATAAGTTATTCTCCTGAACCAATTTTTGACGGAGTATAGAAAACGGAAAAAAAGTTGTCTGTCCGGTACGAACACGGACAACCATAAAACCTTACAGTGCCGAACCTAGATACAACATCCGCTCCATTTCTAATTTGGAAGAATATCCTGTACGTTGTTTGATACGCAGCAAATAGGTATCTACTGTTCGAGGTGAAAGCTCAAGAAATTGGGCGATTTGTTTGTGGGTTGCTCCTTGTAGTAATATTCTGAGACAGGTTAATTCTTGTACCGTGAGGTAGGTCGGTCCACTTCTTCCAATTACAGGGATTCGGCCTTGAGTGAGGCAAATATCTTTGTAATTCACATCACGATAGGCTTCAGGTAAAGCGACTGGGTTTTTATTCAGTTCTTGGATTAACTCTTTGTTCTGAAGTTCAAAATCAAAAGTAAACTGCTCAATTGCTTTGAGCTTATTGAGATAAAAAGATCCTGCATTTTCTTGTTCATAGGGTAAGGCAACCGCAATCATATCGTAATAATTTTTACTGCGGCGGACTAAGGTCAGCCCATTGTGCATATTAAATTTTTCGCGGGCAATTTGCACTGGTGTACTCGGCAATTCTTCATCCCAAAGAAACCAGTATGAGTGAGATTTTTCATGATCGTTTTCAAATGACGAGAACACAACAGGTTCATTTTCAATGTGTTGGAAGTATTCAAAGAGACCGGTATTGTTGGTTAAACAATTAATTGAGCCATCCGCAAAACATCGTAAATATTGAAAATAATTAAATCCAAATCCGTCCAATAAATTTTTACTGACTTCCTGAATTTTATTTTTTAACAAAAAAATAGGATGGTTTAAGTCAATTTTTAATGACATTTTAAATAAAGCAACCTGAATTAAATAAACAAGCTGAAATGTATTTTGTCAGTAATTTTATTATTGATCAAATTGAATCGCATTGTTTCATTTCTTTATATTTGATATAAAGTTGAAAAAAGCCTGTGGATTTTTAATTTCAGAATAAAGGAGATTATGATGTTGAAGCAAAAAGATAACTCAGGTAAACAAAAGGAAAAAAGACTCATCCCTCCAGGTCTTAAACGCCAATTATCAGTAGCCTATATTGCTCCAAACGGTCGACTTACCTCAGATGATCCCGATTCTTATCAAGGACAAGAACGCTTGGATTATCAAGACGCATTAATAAGGCAACGACCATGGACTGGTTATGCCGATGGAATTATAGCGAGAAGAGAAAAACAAAGGGGGCGTTTTTTTTCCCAGAAAAAGGAAGAGGAACAGGTGGAATATGCTGCACCGACCCCTCCATAAAAATTTATCGCCCAATACCTCTCCTGGAGAGGTATCTAAGCGATAATTTTGAGTCGAAATGGCTATAGAGGGTCCAAGGATTATTATTTAATTATTAGAAATAGAACTCTAAAACAAGGAGTTAAAAGTATCTTTTTTTTGCTTTTAAGGTCTATATTAGATAGGTAGGAACCCATAATTTAATTATTAAATTATTCGCATTTTATGGAGTTTGTTATGTCTGTCGCCTCAATAAGAAAAGTTTATAATGTTTACGCTTCATTCTACGATTTTTTGTTTGGTTCTATTTTTAACCCAGGTCGTTCTTTGTGTACCGATGTAATCAACAAAGCAGCAAAGCAACACGCTACAGTACTTGAAATTGGTATTGGGACGGGTTTGTCTTTACCGCTGTATCGTGCTGATTTACACATTACGGGAATTGATATTTCTGAAAAAATGTTGGAAAAAGCAGAGGAGCAGGTGGTAAAAAATAACCTCGAAGAGCGAGTGCAGTTAAAAATTATGGATGCGGCCCATTTAGAGTTTCCTGATAACAGTTTTGATTTTATAGTCGCTATGTATGTGGCCTCTGTGGTTCCCGATGTGAATGCTTTTTTGCGCGAATTAACACGTGTTGCCAAGCCTACGGCAGAGATAATCTTTGTCAATCATTTTGCTTCTGAACATTCTGTAATTCGTTTTTTTGAGAGAATATTTGCGCGTGTTAATGAGCTTGTTGGTTTTAGATCCGATTTTTCAGTCCAATCTCTTCTTGATTACAAGCCATTAATCCTGTTGGATTCTCGAAAGACCAATCTTTTTGGTTATTGGAAATTATTGCGTTGTAAAATCCAGAAAGAAAAATGAAGCCAATCCCTCTCCCAGCGATGAGAGGGGGGGAAAGACTAATTGCCTGCAATCAAAACCCTCATCCGCCCTAAGGCACCTTCTCCTCATGGGGAGAAGGGAGCTAATCTTTTATTTCTGACTGGATGAACCTGCGCAGTACTTTCGCTATTCGTCCTTGATGACGCGCCATGGGATACCATCCTGGGCATTGGGTTAAGCGATAAAAACTTAAGCAATATTTAATTGGACTTAAACGTTTTGCTAATGTGAATGCCTTCAATAATCGCTCTTGAGGTTCAAAAGCCTGCCAATGACTCAAATAGCTGTCACGTAATATGCCATAGAGTTCACTGTGCTCCTTGATCTGATGATGGTGCATCATGTCCATCAAAAATGAAATGAGAGAAAAAAATGGGTGGGAAATAACGCTTTCACCCCAATCAATAACGGTGAGATGCTGCACTTGATGCAGAATATTATTTTCGTGAAAATCACTGTGTTCTATTGTTTCAGGAATTGCATATTGGTTTAGTTGCTGGCAAAGATCCACCACTTTGGGGTGCAAAGAGATAAGTTGCTGCCACTCATTTGCACGCAAACCATCCTCTTTTAAAAAAGCAGATTCCTCCAACAATTTTAAATAGAAACCAGGTAAATTAGTCAAGCGCCAATCAGGAACCCCGAGCGCCAGCAAGGAGTCCATTTGACTAATAAGCCCTATTTGGATGGTTACATAACATTTAAGTGCTTCTTTGGCCAATTCAAGTGGATAGTTGATCGCCATACTTTCTCTAAGTGGCGTCCCTCTATCACTCATCAAAAAGCAACCTAAACCGAAATGAGTACTCAGTACTTCAGGTACTGAAGCCGGAAAAAAACTTCGAAGGTATAATAATAAATTAGGCTCAATAGCAAATACTTCCGGTATTTGTTTTAAATAAAAAAATCCTTTGTTAGTAGCAATTTGATGCACCTTGGCCCAGGAAGCATGGTGCATTTGTTTAAACGATCCTTCAATGGAATAGCCATGTTGATTCAGGTAATTTTGTGCCCAAAGAAACGCCGGATTACTTTCTACATTCATAGATAACCGTCTCGTCATTTTTATCTGGGGATGCAGATCTATCAAATGCTTTAAGCAGGCGAATTTCTTTAAAACCCGTTTCATGCAATAAATCCACTAACAGGGATGGATCATCATAAAGCCGAATTTTATATTCCTCGATTTCAGTTTTTATCAGTTGATTGGCTTCAACTAATTCATATTTGCCAATGGAATAGCAAATTGATTCCTGGAGCATAGCCAGTTGACTGAGCAAAATGATTTGTCCATCGGCTCGATGCCAACGTGAACCACGCCAAATGCCTAATTCTTTAGGAACGGCATTTAAGGTTTCTGTTTCAAAGATCAAGCGACCATTTTCTTTTAAATGATCGTACATAACGTTTAACGCGTGCTTCACTGCAGCCAAATCAATAATAAGACCAAACGAACCACTAGGGATAAAGATTAAACTGTATTGTTTTGCTTGCTGGAGTTTTTCAAGGTATCCATGCCAGATATTGGGATTTAAATGTTGCGCTCTTGCTTTAGCATGTAACGCATCCAGCATCGATTGGCTTGCATCAAACCCTTCGACATCAAATCCTTCGCCCAGCATCGGCAGCAGAAAGCGACCTGTACCACACATAGGCTCCAAAATAGGACCATCCGCCTCTTGTGCATAACTTAGATAAAAATCCCAAGCATCCTTTGGTGGGAGTGGCTTGCTCAAATCATAGACTTGGGTGCATAAGCTTAAATAAGTATCCAATGATTTATTCGGCATAGACAAAAACCTTGCAAGGCAATTAAAGTGCGTTGATAAATTTTATACTTTTAATTGGGTTTCGCCTATTCTCGAATGTAACGATTTTTTTCTTATTTGCTATTACATTAAGGCCATATTAATTAAGAAATTATCATTTAGACTTCCCGGGGCATTGAGTGAAATCACCTGAAGAAGATAAAGGATATCACTGTTTTTCTTTTTTTTTATTGCTATTATCTGAAAACGTTCTTCTTAATTGAGAGGGGGAATTGTGTCGCAAAAAACATTAATTTTTTTACCTGGGGTTTTATCGGATCAGCGCGTTTGGTCATATCAAACCAATCATTTGCAGGATCTTGTGCGCTGTCAAAGCATCCCATTAGTGAGAAATACCACTGAAGAATTAATCCAAGAGATTTTAAATCAAGTTGAAGGTGATTTTTTCTTGGCGGGACATTCAATGGGGGGATGGCTGGCATTGGAGCTTGCCAGGAGAGTCCCTGAACGCGTTTTAAAACTGTGTTTGTTAAATACATCGGCACAACCCGATTCCAAGGAAAAACATCAAAAAAGAATTTCAATGATCAAAAAGTCTGAACAAGGAGAATTTGCAGAGGTCGCTGCAGCACTTGCCGATGATTATGTTGTTGATGAGCGAGTCAAAAAAAAAGTCTATTCCATGTTTTTAAGTGTTGGCCAACCAACTTTTATTGCACAACAAAAGATCCTTTTAGCGCGCCAAGAATGTCGCTCCTTCCTCTCCTCTTTGACCATGCCTACCTTAGTAATTCATGCTCGCCAAGATAAAAATTTTTCTTTGGCGACACATGAGGAACTGTGCGATCACCTTCCCAATGCTAAATTAGCGATTATTGAAGACTCGGGACATATGTCACCTATGGAATCCCCCCAAGCGGTAACCACTTTATTACGTTTTTGGCTTGATTACTTTTGATGAAGTTAATCTTCATAGTCGTTCAAATCAAATGCTTCTTGTAGGTTTTCCAATTGTTCTTCAACGATGGTTAATTTTTCAAAACTTGCGATATGGAATAAAGCTTGTCCTGAATGCACCAGAGGTAACATATTTTCACCAATAATAATGCCGGAAATAGGCGACTTTAATTGGTATTCTTCCGTACTGGTTGGATTGGCAATAACCGCGATCGTTTGTCCTTTAGCTACCCGATTTCCTGATTTTTTAATGTGTCTTAAAATGCCGCTTATTGGGGCTCTAATCCAATAACTGCTTCTGGATACCGTGGGGGTGCATTTTTTTACCCGGAATTTTCCTGGTTGGATCATCCCTAATGCGCCCATAACACTTAAAATCCCATTAATGCCCGTTCTGATGGAAAGCTCATCAAACCGCAAAGACTCTCCCCCCTCATAAACAAAGATGGGGATACCCTGTTCATTGGCGTATTCGCGCATTGAACCATCTCTAAAAGTCGAGTGCAGGATTACAGGGACATTAAACGCCAGGGCCAATTCTTCAATTCCTGGCATATCCAGGTTTGCTCTAACCTGAGGCAAATTAAAACGATGGTTCGAGCCAGTATGCAGGTCAATCGCATGGGTAGATTGGGATAAAATTTGTTTGCTGATTATTTCTGCAAGAATGGCTGCAAGTGAGCCATTGGAATTGCCAGGAAACGATCGATTTAAGTCTCTTCGATCCATCAGGTAGCGCTTCTGGTACAAGAAACCATATACATTCACAATAGGAATCGCAATGATGTTCCCCTTGATTTTTTTTAGTCCCTTTTTTTTCAAGAAGCGCCTGATGATCTCAACACCGTTGATTTCATCACCATGTATTGCGGCAGTAATGCATAAAGAAGGACCTTCCTCCACACCATTAATGACATGTATTGGTAAACTGATGGGTGTCCAGTCATATAACTTGGGCATGGGTAATAAAACGGTTTTCCTTTCTCCAGGTTTGATTTTTACATCACCAATAATTACGGGTGCTTTGTTACTCATTCCCTTAACTTCCTTAAATAAGACTTATATAACAAGTGTAGCTTGAATTAAGAAAGATATAATAAAAGGGGCATCCGCTTCATCGGATCACAAAATGCTCTCGATATGGTTTAGATAGCTAAACTATCAAGCAAATTACATGAGCGGAGTAGGCATTTTATGAGGATCACCTTGATCGATTTTGGGCTCTTGAGGCCCATACATTCTTATCCCTGATGAAGATTTTTGGTGCACGGTATTTAAATTGGGCATTGAGCTAGCAAGAGTACGTTCCTTTTTTATAGAAGCCGCACTTCTTGACGTAACCTCATCTGTTTTCTTGACAGCTGGTGGCGTTGGCGTGGAGTCTGTGGGTTTATCGAGGTGACAATCGTATATGCCGCCGATGATTGCACCAACTAAAGGGGGGATGATAAGAGCGAATCCCAGGGTAAGTTTTGAAAGTAAAATAGTGATAATGATCCCGGCTAAAATACCTGCAAGGCTACTGCTGTGTCCATCGTTCAATCTCCTCATCAAAGGCTCCAAAAATCCTAGATAATTCCTTCGTGCTGATTTTGTTTTGTCAGTGATTTTTAAAGCAGGGGATTGATAGGCCATCTTGGATTGACCCGTCGATTTGTTGCTTAATTTTCCGAGCTCTGTCTCAGATTTTGTTTTCAGTTTTCTAAATGTTTCTTTTCGATATTCATACAACTGGGTGAAAATTCCTGTCGTACTTTCATGGTGTTTTGTTTCTCCTGGCGGGATAG
This sequence comes from Legionella cherrii, assembly GCF_900635815.1. Classification (NCBI taxonomy): domain Bacteria; kingdom Pseudomonadati; phylum Pseudomonadota; class Gammaproteobacteria; order Legionellales; family Legionellaceae; genus Legionella; species Legionella cherrii. Next base: position 678,841 of record NZ_LR134173.1, on the reverse strand, counting down.
TCCTGCGTCCAGGATCGGGATTTGCTCGGGATACTTTAGGTTGCATTAAATCAATTCGTGCATTTTGTCTTTTAAGTTTTCTTAATGGCTCCTCCTTTACCTCATTAATTTGTGATGTCTGCAAGAGAATATGTTCTGCATCTTTAATTTTTTTGATGTTATTCTCGCGAAGTAGAGGCATCAACTTATAACTGTCATCAATCCATTTTTTGAAGTTATTGAAGGAAGCCCAATTCTTACTGGATAAAGTGGTTTTTTCCGGAACTTTCGAAAGTAAATGATGCCAACGTGTGAAAAATTCAGTTGCGACCGCACAAATTTGCAAAAATTCACGTTTGGTAATGATACCTTGCTCGTATTTGCTTTTTCCATCCATAACCTGTTGCAATGTAATTTTGACTTTAGCAAGGTGTCTTGGGTAATCTAAACCGTGCCACTTTATGTGGACATCATGCCATTTAGTTTTGATGGGTTTGAAGGGATCTGTTACTTCAACGGATTTATATCCAGCAGCTTTCTCGTGGGTGGTGTAGCCCGGGCCAACATGACGAATAGAGCTGTATATCCCTATCGCGCGGTCACTCCTATCAATGACACCAGGACGAATTCCCGCCTGATAAAGCAATGGTTCTATCTGCTCTAATAGATTGTTATAGTCTTTTTCCTTGCCTTCTTCGATGTAAATGGTAATTTGCATCCCATTGAATACACGTAATATATCCTGAATTGCTTGATTTTTATCGTGTAGCGTAAGGTTGCGCTGACTTAAAAAGTCTTCGCTAACTTTTTTCATTTCTTCCAGCATAATTTGCGCGGGTGCTAATCGAGTTGTTTTAAAACAGGGAACTTGTTGCGCGAGTAATATAGGGCAAATAATATCCCATGCCTTCCCAAGGTCATAAGGATGGATGCTTAGATGAATCTTCCAATGGGATTCTTCATACGCTTCACTACGTCCAGTATCCGATACAAAATGTGCAAAGAGGATCGAATCGGCGATTTTTTGGGGGAGAATGACCGCTCCTGTTGCATCGCGTTCATTGAGCGCACTCCAGGGCATGGTGGTGCCACCAATATGTGCTTTATGATTACCAAGAATTATGGTTTTTGATTCCAAACAAATTTCGTTTAATTCAGAATACGGCATGATTAAAATAGCGGCAGCTTGTTCCTTGAATTGCCCAATATAATGTCTTTAACAATCTTCTTCAATCTTTTTTGTTCATTTGAGTAAATTATTAACCATTAGATTTGAGGGGCTAATCTATATCGTTTGAGCAGAAGCAAATAAGCTGATTGTTGCAAAATCAAAGTTTCGGTAGAGTCGAATGCATCTCTCCTAGTTTCATGCCAGTGAGGCATTGATCAAATACGGTATAATTATCATGTGGACCTGTGTTAATGATAGGAAACACTATATGGTCGAAAAGATGGGCGCGTTTTTCAATTTCCTCAGCGTATATCTGGGCCACTATTGATGGATCATTTTTAAATGCCCCACAACCCCAGGCCCCCAAAATCGCATGTGTTTTGTTTTCAATGATTAATGTATCCAATTGGGCCGCGATCCGTCTCCTCAAGTCAGTGGTGTATTTTTTCAAAGCCTTTGGAGCCAACTCGTGTGGTTCAATGGAAAATTCTGGGGCTGCTGATCTTAATTCATAAAAGGGGAAAATAGTCGAGGGATGAAGAAAGGAATAACTCAGGTCACTGTCTGCAGCGCGTTTACTCGACCCTTCGTCATCAAAACCAGAAGTCACAGGTACTACTTCTGGTCCTCTGAAACATATTCTGGGATGGGGGTTAAATAATACTTTATAGGCTATCGCATCTGCATGGCTGTTGTGTTGCTTTAAGACTTCATATTCTTTATCCGTCATTTTGATCTTCGCTTCTAATAATTTTTTTGCCATATTAGTGTAGCGAAACGTCATGGTGTCTTTATCTAGATAAATTATTTTGTCCAGTAACGATTGAGCACAGGTGCTTCGATGCCACATATTTTCTTCTTGAGCACTCCCACCTTCCAAGGCAGCTCCTCCAGGGAATTCAGGATTAGCCATATTCAGCACAGAATAAGTGACGCCATGTCTTTGGGTTGCTTCAAGTGTTGCAAGCCCCCAATCTTTAGGAACGACTTCAACTGTTTTGGGAGGGGATACTTTTTGTTGCTCCCATTGACTTAAGTTAAATTGTGCTTGTCTATGAAGTTCTTTGAGTTTGTTCTCATCAACGATGTAATCTAATGTTTTGCCCATACTTTTATGCCGCCATCTTTCCCCAGTTAGGCTGCCTCGGACAAAGCTGGGTGTATGTGCCGAATGAACTTCTTTGATTAGAGCCGGTACTTTTGGTGCTCTTCTAAACAGCGTTCTTGATAACATGACACAATCCTTAATTTCGGGTACTCATTTTTCTGCTTGGTTGGTTCTCTTTTTAAAAACTTAAATTCAGATTGCTTTGACTATGGGATTTACTTTTTAAGTATAGAATACAGAAAGGTGATCGGATTGCTTCAATTCTCATGCTTTGAGAAAAACGTTCAAAATAGAGCAAGTCTTTTAAAACTTCCTCTACTTGGTTTGACTGATCGATAACGGCGATTGAAACATCGGGTTGCTGCCAACAGTGTTTACCCATCTTTAAGTACGAATTGACTCAGATAAAATTTCAAACGATTTGAGAATTTGCTCTGGTGTATGCGTCGCAGTGATAAAAAAGCGTAAGCGAGCGGAATTTTCAGGAACTGCGGGATAAATAATCGGCTTAACATTTACTCCACGGCTAAAACATTGCCTTGATGTATGGATGCATTTTTGTGAGTCACCCAAAATAATGGGTAAAATCGGGGTATGCTCATTTAATCCTATATTAAATCCATAGTTAATGGCGGTCTTTCGCGCTAATTGACTTAAATCGTTTAAGCGGTTAATTCGTTCCGGCTCTTTTGCCATGGTTCTTATAGATGATAATGCAGCGGCTGTATTTGCGGGGGGGAGCCCTACTGAAAATACAAATCCTGGACATGTGTATTTTAAGTATTCAATCAGTTCCTTGGTACCGGCGATATATCCACCGCAGCTTGCAAAAGATTTACTTAAAGTTCCCATCCATATTTCTACATCCATGGGATTAATGCCATAGTGTTCAGAAATACCCCTACCGTTTTTCCCAAGAACGCCCATGGAATGAGCCTCGTCTATCATAAGCCAGGCAGCATGGCGGTTTTTTACCTCAATAAAATGATGAAGAGGGGCGATATCACCATCCATACTATAAATACCCTCAATAACAATTAATACCCTTTTATAAAAACCTCGATCTTTAGTTAAAATAGCATCAACCGCCTGCCAATCGTTGTGCGGGAACGCAATGCGGGTGGCTTTAGAATATACCGCACCGAGGACCAGACTGTTATGGGCAAGCTCATCATGTAAAATCAAGTCATCAGGTCCATAGAGATGGGCAATAGTCATAACGTTTGTAGCATGGCCGCTCGTAAAAACCAGTGCATCTTCAACACCGAGCAGTTGTGCTAATTCATTCTCTAGCTCTTGATGAATTACCTTTTGTCCTGATACGAGTCGACTTGCAGAAACAGAGGTTCCATATTTTCTAATTGCATCACAACTTGCGGAGATTATCTCTGGATGAGAGGCCAAGCCTAGGTAATTATAGGAGGTAAAATTAATATATTCTTTTCCATTAATGATGCAGGTATTTTCAGATATGCCTTGTTGGGCATCAAAAAAAATATTATCCCCTAACTGCGCTTGCATGTTTTTTAGATGAAGGTAAGGAGGATATGTTTTAAGTTCAGTATAATTTGCTTCAGTTTTTTCTATTTTCTTTTGTTTCTTTTCTGAAAAACCATGCCGCTTACTTAGGTCAGGCTTTAATTGTTGTTCATTAATACACTCGAATAGATAGCTCGCAAGCTCTTGGATATTCTCGAAATTAAGGATTAACTCAGTATCAATTTGCATCTGAAAGTCATCTTCAATATTTGCAATGAAGTGTTGAATATGCAAAGAATCAAAACCAAAACGTGTTAATGGAGAGCTTATATCAATATTCTCCTTAGGCTGGCTTAGAATGGTTGCAATATTTCTTTGTAAATAATCCTCGATTTCACGAATACTTAACTGATCTTTACTCATCATCGTTTCCACTTCCAGATTGCCAAACATAAAAAGCATGGAGTTCGTTGTCAGCCACCAATTTTTTAATGATGTTTCTTCTTAGCTTGCCACTCGTGGTTTTTGGAATTTTCTTGGGTGGTAACAACGCAATGAACTGAGGGTTTAATCCAAAACTAGAACTAATATTTACTTTTATTTTATTTACAATATCTTCAAGCTCTTGCTCGGAAAAAAGTTGCTTCACTTCGGCAACAATTGCTAATTGTTCAGAATCACTGATAGTTATTGAAAATGCTGCAATACAGCCTGTTCTTAAACGAGAATCTGATGTGGCAAGAAATAGTTCAATATCGTAAGGATAGTGATTTTTTCCGTTGATTATAATGAGCTCTTTTATTCTTCCGGTGATGTATAAGTTATCATTATATAAAAATCCCAAATCTCCAGTTCTAAGATATTTCATGGCATCCGAATTTTCTAAATCAGCATGAAATGTTTCCTTAGTCGCCTCATCATTTTCCCAATAGCCGCTGGTAACACTAGGCCCACGCAAGCAAATTTCTCCGATTTCGCCTTCTGCACACTTTCTAAAAGGGGCTTTAGATGCGATCATTATCGGGACCATTGGTTTACCACAACCCACTAAAACAGCATGCCTATTATTTTCAACATCGTCCGTCAGTACTACTTTATTTTGACGCAAAGACTCGACATCCACATTTAATAGTTGCGGATGGTCATTCCCATTTTTGTGTCCACTAACAAATACAGTGGATTCTGCCAAACCGTAAATTGGATAAAATGATTTTTTTTGGAAGCCGTATTTACTGAATTTCTTATGGAAATTAGATAAAGTTCTATGGTGAATGTATTCCGCTCCATTGTATGCGACTCGCCATGAATGCAATTGCAAGTTGTTTCCAATTATTTGTTCATCAATTCTTTTTTCACAAAGTTCATACGCGAAATTGGGTCCGCCACTGATATGTGCCTCAAAATCAGAAATTGCCTTGAGCCATAAATAGGGATGTCTAAGGAAGGTAATGGGAGACATCATAAAAATGCGGAAGCCTGCATATACTGGGAATAACAAATTACCTATCAGTCCCATATCATGATAGGGAGGCAACCAGGAAACCATACGTTCATTGCTGGTTTTACCGATAGTTTCATAGACTAAGCTCAAGTTATCCAGCAGGTTTCCATGTCGTACGATGACGCCCTTAGGCATGGCCGTTGAGCCCGATGTATATTGCAAATAGCACATATCTGAGCTTTTAAGTAATACAGGTTTATATAAATCTGCCATATCCACTGATGCTTTATTGATATCCAGCCAGCGAAAATGGTGAAAATCCCATTCCATTAAATGATTCACTTGGGTTGAGAATTTAGTAACAAATTTTTGAATTAAGGGGATGGAGGCAAGATTTTTTATGAATCCCAGCTTTTTTATTTTTTGTATGATTTCTGTATTTGATAAAATAATAGCGGGCTGCGAGTTATTAATAATTGCCTGTAATTTTTCAACAGTACTTTTATCGAAAGGGGGATAAGCAGGTACAGCAAGTACTCCCGCAAAAAAGCACGCCCAAAAAGTCACTATATAATCCATTCCTGGTGAAAAAATCAACAAGGCGCGGTCTCCAGGTTTGACGTATTGTTGAATTAATGCCGCTAAGGAGTGGATTTTTTGTTGCAGTTCGCTGTAGGTAAGTAACTCACTGTTTTCCAACAATCCAGTCGAAGAGAAGTAATACAATGGAGCTGATGGGTTCATAAGACAGCGGTCTGTGAACAGCTCAACCATACTTTCGATTTTTTTCTTTGAGTTCATCCGAATAGCCAAATCGTTTTCAAATACAAAATTACAATACTAAGTATCGGTATCTTAGTTTGCTCATATTTTATGAGTTTAGTCGTTTTTTTAAATTGCTCAAGAAATGAACAATTATTTTTTATGAATAGACGTAGGCCAGGATTAAAACTGGCCTACATTTATAGGGGGTTAACAAAGCGATTTAAATCAAACATACATTGAATTTCGGATTTCTTCGAACCGGGTACTCTCTTGTTCTTCCATTTTTTCAGCAGCTTGTTTCTCCGCTTCCTCTTGTTGTTGTTGCGCTTTTAATTTGCTAAGTTCAATCATATTTTGCACTTTTAATTCCTGTAAAATTGCAACTAATAAAAAGTCAGTAGTCGTCTGTAATCTTATCTCTTGAATGGGGTGTTGTACTTCTTGTGGGGTTTGAGTTTTCTGTAAGGTTGATGATGGTGCTCTTTGTTTTTGATTAAAGAAAAGTTGTGATTTTTGATGAGCATCAGGTTGTTTTCTTTTATTATTTCCATTTACATGCGGAACATTTGTGGCTTTTTTACCCATGGTGATCTCCTTTTCCTATGAGTCCCTATCAGGTTAATATAAATCTTGATTAAAATGCAATTATTTTTTTCAAAATCATTAAATTTTGACGCTTATGGGTTATTCTGCGCATCTTGGCTAATTATTTTATTTTTGGTTTCGTTTTTGTTTAGGATAAGTCTCTGTCGCGGGTTGGGCATTTACTCCATAAGCCAGCATGAACGCTGAGCCGGTTCAGCCCCAAATTTTTTGGGGCTCAGCTGGAGCAATGCATGAATCGATGATTATGAAACGATACACCTGGTATTTAGTCTAATTTCAAAGTCGATACAGCAGAATGAGTCTCTCCAAGTTTCATGCCATTTAGATGTTGCTCAAATATGGCAAAATTATTATGCGACCCCGTGTTAATTATAGGGAATACAATATGGTTGAAGAAATGGGCACGTTTTTCAATTTCTTCCCCATAAATCTTTGCCACCATAGAAGGGTCATTTTTAAATGCGCCACAACCCCAAGCACCCAAAATTGCATTGGGTTGTCCTTCAATAATTAATGTATCTAATTGGGCTGCGATGCGTCTTCGCAAATCCGCTGCATATTGTGCCCGGGCTTCTTGCGTTAGCGCGTGGGGTTCGATGGCAAATTCAGGGGCGGCTGATCTTAATTCGAAAAATGGGAAGATCTCTGATGGCTGAAGAAAAGAATAACTCAGGTCGCTGTCTGCAACCCGAGTTGCTGATGTAAAATCACTCGAATCAGTAGGAAGAGTTATTTCTGGCCCCCTGAAACATATCCTAGGGATTCGGCTAAAGAGTACTTTATGTCCTGAGGAATCTGTTTCCCCTGCCAGTTTTTTTAAGACTGCACGTTCTTCCGCAGTCATTTTAATCTTGGCTTCTAACAATTTGCTTGCGGTCTCATGGTAGCGAAAGGTCATCGTGTCTTTATCGACGTATATTATTTTATCCAGTAAGGATTGAGCACAGGTGCTTCGATGCCACATATTTTCTTCTTGGGCACTTCCGCCTTCCAGGGAAGCTCCCCCTGGGAATACTGGATTGGCCATATTGAGTACAGAATACGGGTTACCATGCTTCTTGGTGGCTTCAAGTGTTGCCAGCCCCCAATCTTTATGGATTACTTCAACCGATTTGGGTGGCGCTAATTTATTTCGTGCCCATTGAGCTAAATTGAATTGAGCCTGTTTGTGGAGTTCCTGGAGTTTATTGGAATCCTCGATGCTATCCAATGTTTTTCCCATGCTTCTATGACGCCATCTACTACCGGTATAAGAGCCGGTGAGGATATGGGGTTTATGAGCGGCATATACATCTCGAATTGCAGAGGGAGCTTTCGAAGATGTGGGTCTAAATAGAGCAAACCTCGCCATCATTTTCTATCCTTAATTTCTAATACTTATATTCTATTTTTGGTGTTCTGCTTTTAAAACACGCTGGCGCAGTTTTTATTAAGAGTTCACTTCTAGTTAGAATAAAGTAAGGTCAAATTCCATAAGCACACAACAGCTTTGAGTGGTATCCGATTGAATTTCCATAATCCAAATAGCACTCTTGATTTTTGTTTTTATTGATAATTTTTTTGAACATGCAACAAGATGTTTAGCTCTCCAATAGCATTATTCTAAGCAATTGTATCCTTCCTTTTTACTTCTTGATTCAACATTGAGTAAGTTGAGTCAAAATGAGTAAACCAGAATGTTCAAAAAAAGTCAACTGTGTTTTTTACCCTAGGCAGAAGTATATTTAATGAGCTGCGGGAGCCGCCAAAAGCTTGATTTCACCGTCTCTGCAACTAGGAATTTTTAGAGTTCTTGTTAAATCATACACTTATTTACTAAATATTATATCTGCTTATCCCTCCGTTGATTTTATGGGGAACGCGTTGCGCGTCGGAGTAATTTTAATTTTATTTTTAGTAGAATAAATTTTGGTTATTTCTGCGCCAATAAAGAAAATTTGCGCTGCATAATAAACCCAAATGAGCAGGATTATTAAAGAACCTGCCGCACCAAAGATTGAAGCAATGTGGGCGTGATGTATATAAAAACCAATTAATACTTTTCCTAAAATAAAGAGTAAGGAGGTACTTAAGGCACCTACCCACACATTATTCCATTGAAGTTTGACGTCGGGTAAGTGTTTAAACATCAGTGCAAAGACTAGGGTGGCGATTATAAAAGAAATAAAGTAACTGATTATTAATTCAGAAAAAATATTAATACCTATAAAATAGTGAAGTCGACTGCTTAAGGCAGCAAGTAAGGTAGTTATTACCAAAGAAATCAACAGTAACAGTGCTGAAATCAACACCATGGTAAAGGATAGAAATCTACTTTTGATGAAAGCAAATCTCTTTTTATGGGGATTTGATTTAACTCCCCAAATAATATTTAATCCGGCCTGCACTTCACTAAAAATTCCTGAAGCGCTGAATAATAAGATAAGAATACTCACGATTTGTACGTTTAAGAAAGTTGTTGGTAGGGTCATATTTTTAATGATTCCTTGAACTTCCAAAGCAACATCTTCCCCTACTAAAATTGTGATTTGGGACACTATTTGGCTGCGAGCCACCTCTTCCCCAAATAATGCGCCTACAATCGTAATACTAATTAATAAAATTGGGGCGAGGGAAAATAGGGTATAATAGGCAAGGGCCGCGGCAAGACTTGCTACGCGATCTTCTTGCCAATTCGTATAGACTTCCTTTATCCACGCTAAGGCTTTGATCATGAGCGATTTACTCAAAGAATATTTTGGGGATTACTTAATTTATCGTATTAGTACTTAAAAAGAATCAGTTTTTTTCCGACTTCCTATTAATGCATTCAGTTTGTGATTAAAAAAATCTAAGAGCAATAGCAATTCTCGTTTTTTTAACGAAACTAAATCTGGCATCACTTCTCTTATCACGAGGAGTCAATGTTCTTCGATGTCTCTGCAAGCAAGCACAGAACCACCCATGCGTGTTGCCTTGGCAAAATAAGTATGAATTAGTGGTCTATAATTGTACTATGTTGGTCTTGTGTCATTAATTATGAAAATTGATCAAGAGTCCGTAAATGCCCTGTGTGGCGAGAGTAGCGAAGTAGTGGTATTTGGCTTTAGCAAATATGACTACGAAGAAGTCTATAAAGGCATCAATGCAAATAATAAAATCAAAGCCTTTAATTATGACGATTACGATTTGAAGCACAAAGAGCTGCACAATAATATTCCCTATTCGATGTACCGTGTTTATAAGCTAATTCTAAATGATTTAGTCGTTGACAATTATAAAAGGAAAAAAGAAGGAAAACCCATAGTTCCTTTAATTTTTGTTATTGGTAACAGTGATGAAAGTTGTGAACCACGGCAAATTGCCAAAAGAGAAGAAGACCCTTATGAAAAGTGGGTTACTCTAACCGAGTTACGTAGGGTCTATAAACTCACAACGGAATTTGGCGCTGAATTTTCTCAAGTTGCTCGGGATACAGTTAAATTTGTAAGCCTTGATACTCAGTCTAATCCAACCAAATTAAAGCCTGTTTCCCCTTTTTGGGAAAGCAAGGACTGGCAGCACGATTGGGAGCAACGAAAAGAAGAAACCCAGCTAAGACACAACCGCTTGATAAAAAACAGCATGTGGCGGTCCAACCTACAAGGAAAGATTCAAGAAATAGATAAACTCAATCCTGATGAGGAAAATAAAGAAGGAAAAAAACTATAAGTTTCACCTCGAATCTTTATCTAAATCAGTTGCACCGCCTTCAGTGCAGTCAAGGACGGAGAGTTAAAGTATTCCTTGTTGACAATATGATCGTTCTGTTGTGAATTGATGATAGCAAAACTGATATAAACCGAACGTAATAAAAGGGGCGGAAAATACGTCAATGCTATAATGGATATGTCCAAGCAGTACGGTTAATGAAAAGAATACGGTGGCGCATAAACAAATGATACGCAGTAGCATGTGCCGCCAAAAGATCATCAGCATCAAGCAAGGCCCGCCTACGTGCCCGGAAAAAAATAAATCTCCATCAAATAAGATATAAGAAGCCAAATGGGGAGGAATACTTAATAAATTCTCAGGTGGTCCTAAATGCGTCATGCAAATGAAGACGCTGCGCACCAAGATAAAAACAGCGGCTGTTTTAGTCACGAACGGCAACCATTGTGGTTGCATCAGTAAATAGATAACGAAAACCAACCAAAAAATAAGTGCCGCATGGATGTGTAAAACATTCACATCCCATAGAGGCAAGTGATCCAGGAATAAATCAGATACCGAGGATCCTGCCATCCGTGTAGCATATAACCCGGCATAATGGATGACAACAAAACTAGTAATCAATAATATCCCACCGGTCATTAAGTAATACAAGTAATCACGGTCTTGGCATAAGGTGCGATATTGCAGAAAGACATTTCTCATGAGCGGCTCACTTGACGATACAAGGCTTCATACTGTTCGAGGCTATGCTCTATGTCATGTTGGAGTGCAAGTTTACGGCTAGCCTGACCCATGGTCTGGCATTGTGCTCGATTCGATAACATGTTCATCAGCAATTGCGAAAGACCTTCCACATCATTTTCTGCAAAAAGATAGCCATTGATACCTGGTTGTACCAGCTCTGGTAACGCCATGGCATTGGCTGCCAGAATAGGGAGTCCAGAGGCAATTGCCTCGAGTGTGACAATGCTTTGCAATTCTGCCGTGCTCGCAATCACAAAGCAATCCGCTAACCCATAAATTAAAGGATACTCTGCATCGGATAGATAACCTGCAAACGTTACATGCTGCGTCATACCTAACTGTGTGACGTGTTGCTTTAGGTGTGACTCGTAAGCCCCGGTTCCTGTTAATACGAAATGAGCATCCACGTGGTTTCGTGCCTTTGCAAATGCGGTTATCACCATCGGTAAATTTTTTTCCTGATCTAAACGACCACAGTATAATAAGATAGGTTTGCTGGGCAGGCATAAGCGATGACGTAACGGGCCTGCTTCTTGATGGGGACGAAATACATTAAGATTGACACCGCATGAAATAGCATGCACAGGGAATCGGTTATCCAACGTTCCCAGTAACGCTGCAGCGGTTTTTGTTGGCGTTGTTACTGCATCAACCTGCCGCAGCATGTCTAAAATGGGGCGCCAGCATCGGCGCGCAAACCAGGGTTTAAGGGATGAAGGCAAATGCGTATAGTGGAAAAAATTTTCAGGCATAAAGTGATTCGTCGCAACCATTGGGATCTGCAGCTTTTTTCCAAGACGAAAACAGATGCTACCTAAAAAAAATCTTCCCTGGAGGTGAATAACATCCGGCTGAAAGGTCCTTATCGCCTGTTCAATTCCTTTGCGAATGAACACGGGCCAACACACGCGAAATTGTCGATATATCCACACAGGCCAGGAACGAACGCGATATAAATGAACTCCCTGATAGGTTGTATACTCTTGTCGCACACTTCGCGATGGGCAAATCACCAGGACTTCATGGCCCCGTTGCTGTAGCTGCAGGGCGAGACGATGAGTGAAATATGCGCCCCCATTTAAATCAGGGGGATAACTATCAAGCACAGTAATAACGCGCATTGTTCACTTTTTTGAAAAATAATGCGCATCATACCAGAACGGATAATCATGTTCAAATCACGTTGTATTATTATGATCCATTCTGGTGCTATTTTATATTTCATCAATCACTAATCTCAAATTTTTTAGCCGATATTTTCTCACAATCGGTTCATGCTAAGGAGCTTGATAGCCAACTTGGTTTACAGGAAACACTCACCTGTGGGGTCAGGCCTTGAATTTTGAATTATAACCACTTGCCAATAAAAACCGGTACAATTCACAATTCAAGGCCTGACCCTGAGATACTGCTGAGATACTGGGTACAATTCACAATTCAAGGCCTGACCCTGAGATACTGCTGAGATACTGGGTACAATTCACAATTCAAGGCCTGACCCTGAGATACTGAGATTCATAGCTAAGCTATGCACACACTATAGTTCCATGAATTATGTTCATCATAGAAATGGGAAAATACGATTACATTGTTTTGTAAAGGAGGTTTTCCATAGGTTCAGGTGCCTTGGTAGAGACTAATTGCGGTGTATTATACTTGGTAGTGAACTCGCTAACCTTAAACATATAACCGGTCCCGGTCTCATTTTTCACCATCTCGATTTTTGCTTTTATTTCGGCGATCGGAACTATATTGTTTTCTGTTTCGCCTGTAACTTCCCTACGACATTGCTCCATGGTTTTCGCCAGTTCATTGTCATTAAGCTCTATCAAAGAAATACCATCACTAGCCATCGCAAAAATTCGTTGAGGACTATTTGTGTCACTAGGATCCGCATAAGAACACGAGAGAATTTTCAAATCAACGGTTGCATAGAGCGTACCGTTACTGTCTTTAGACCAATTAATGTGTCCAGTAGTTCGTCCACGTTCCAAGCCTTGAATATTACCCTCAGTCAACTTGGTTGTATTAGTAAATTCTCGCAAGAGACTGCCATGTAAAAATTGACCACCAAAATGATAAAGTTTATTCGCTCTTGAATGAGGTGTATCAATTTTATCTCCAGCAAAATTTTGTATGGCTTCTAGAATTATTCTGTCGTTATGATCATCCACATTCCCCGGAATAATCGTAGCACCATCCATTGTTACTCCTTTTCGGACAAGATCTTTAATAACCGTATACTTATCGCTCGTTTCCTCTTCTTGAGTAGATGTTTCTATATCATAAATAGCTTGTGACTCTTTGAGATCACTTTGGCTATAAGTAATTTCGCTGCAGGGAATTTCACCTTGCGCATGAAAATTGGCCAATTCATGATAACTGATTAAGACATCATGGGTTTTGAGAAGTAAACGAAATAAAGCAGAGTTTTCTGGTATTGAACATTGAACATCTTTTTTATCCGAGGGGCGTTCATCCACTTTCTTCTGTTCAATACCAATGTTTTGAGAAGTCCGATAGCGATTTTTATCTAACCAGTGCGCAAAAGAAACTTTTTTAGAAGCTGCATTAGTAATAGTTAAATGTTCTAAAGCTTGCAACGCTTCAGCCAATTCGCCAATAGTCATTGGCTGGCGATCAAGTGCTATCAGATTAAAAAAGTGATCAACAGCTGTTAAGCTACCGCCACTTTTAAAAAAACTCTTCTCTTGACTTCTATTAATCAACTTTCTTAAGTTATACCATTCACTTGCAACCTGTGCGAGTGCGGTTTGCTCTGTTCTCATATCATTGTTCTCATAAAAATTGATCATTATGCCTATTTTATGATTTAAAAATTAAGTGTATATTAAATTGAAGAGGTTCATCTTAGGACTTGATATGAAAAATCTCCTAAGTTCCTATAATTTAAGGATATTTTTTGTGTTGTCTCTACAGAACTATTCCTAGATAAATTTAAAATTATTAGGAAGTTTGCCGATTCATTCGGTTGTGTCTGCTCTGAATTTGCTATTTTAAAAGGGAGAATAATATGTTTTTTAACCCAACACCCAAAAGAACTAACGAAGATGAAAAAGTACATTGTTATTTCATTCCAATCGTGGAACAAATAAAATCTAGTGATTACAATAAAACATATATCTGGAATTTTGCGAAAGAAACCAATATAACACGCAAATTTTATTCTTCTCCCGAGGTACTCGCTCGCATGGAATCAGGACGCTTGGGTCCACACACTGTCTTATCTTGCTATAAAGTCTCATTGACCGAAGCGCAACACCAACAATTAAGAGCAGTTAGTGGTAGGGATAATGTCCTTCTAGGCTCTTTGAATTTTAGCTGCACTGATATTGAAAGCATGATCCATTTTATTCAAGGCGAGCAACAGGAACATGCGAATCCTTTCTATGAACAGAATACCACTTTAACTCACCCGGCTTGTGCTGCTTAACTAATAAAACAAAAAATATATTACGAACATATGGAAAGAGCCAAGCTTGGTTTATCCTCCGCACATCCTGGCTGGTTTGTAACTTCATTAATTCGGGCAACCCAGCAAGCGTAGCCTGTATTACAACACCTGTGGGGTCAGGCCTTGAATTTTGAATTACAACCACGTACCAATAAAAAACCGGTGCAACTCACAATTCAAGGCCTGACCCCATCAATTCACTTCACTCATCGATGCAGAAACAATAATGAGCGAATTGTTTGTAGATTGTAAATAAATACATTGATGAACCTGTTTCATTAAAAATTGAATTTGAATAAATAAACTTTGCAATTTTTTTCGGACGATTAATCGCGTTAAATTTTGTCTGATTGATAGTTATTTGTGCTTAATGCTCAATTATTTGATCTAAATAAATGCTTTGTGTTATAATTTTATACAATTGGGTAGGTGATTAATTTGCCTGTGTTGTTGGAGTTATATGATGCCCTCATCCAAAGATAAAAATCCTGATATAAATAAAAAATTCAAAGCGATAAAAGATAAAATCCAGACAGAGGTAGAAGATAAATTACGTCGAGAAGAAGCAAGAGATAAGTTACGTAAAGATATAGAAGGATTAATTGCAGCTCAATATACTTTGTCTCCCCAACAGTTTGCTGAAGAGGAAATTGCTGTAAAGCAAGCCATTGAAAAACTAGTTCTTGTACTCAGTCAACCCCCACATCAAAGATCCCTTTTAGCTGAAATTCCAATGGACTCAATTGAAAATATGACCAAAAGAGGCCATCTAACAGTTATCGCGAAACAACTGGATGAAAATTTTCTCATTGGCATTGAAAAAATATTAAAAAATTCGGATTTTGAAATGACAGCCAATGGAGAAACCATTGCTTTATCTGATTTATACAATCAATGCAAAACAGAATTAACTAAAAATGGAAAAGAGCCAAATTTTGAGGATGTACTACTTAGGATGTATTCCAAGGAGTCTCCCTTCTATAAGAAATTGAACGCTATTGTCGGTGCCTATAATGATCCATCGAGCACTTCCGACGAAGAAAGAAAAATGGCTTTTTTACTTAATATTGCCATTCATAAGGCAGGTCTTATGAAAAGGGAATTTGAAGTCCATAAAACGCCGGATTTGTTGTACCGCGGTCAAAGCTTTGGGAGCCCTATATTTAAACAAAAATTTGCACGTGTGCAGGATTTGCAAAAAAAGGGACAACTTGCTTCCTTAGCCCCTGAGCAACTGGTTGAAATTAATATTGTAGATATTATCGCAAAAAAGAATGTAAGCATGACTTCTAACATAGATATAGCCAAGGGTTTTGCTGGTAATGGAGGAGTTGTTTTGCATGTCTGTAATCCCGAACAACTTGCTGATTATTATGCGGTGGCCAATGTATCCGCTCTTCCCAACGAAGCTGAGTTTATGTCAAGAATACCTGATGACGTGGCCATGATTCCTATCGAGATAATTGAAACACAGGGTATTTATCATATTCAAGTCATGTGCATTCACTCTCAAAATACACAACTCTATCAATCCACTCGCCTTCATGACCTTAGAAACTACTTAAAAAACTTTGTTGATAAAGAAATCAATGAACCGCTTTATGGATTTTTTAATTCTTCCATGAAAAATCAAATTAATAGCGATAACTTTAATTCTTTTGGCGCACCCTCCCAGGATTTATATTCAAGAGAGTATACGCAACAACAAAAAAAATTAATGAAGGAATTAATGAGCGCTATAGAGGAATCAGAAAAGCATCCGCTCGTCGACATTGCCAAGCAAAACGAATTTTTGGAAAAGACAATAAAAATACTTAAAAACCTATATGAAACTAATCCTACAGCTAATCAGAAGCAAGAGTTAGACACCATCAATGCAATGTTCCAGGACTTTAGTGCAGCCGCCACCAATCTTAGTGTGACCCACAAGATGGCTTCTCCTAACGAGATTATCGCCAGTGAGCAGAAAAAAATGGATAAAAATTTACAGGGTAAACGGTTATGGCTTGCTGGAATGACTAGTGAAGCAGAGAGAAAGCTGATTGAACCATTAAGAAAGGATCTGGACGCTTTACTTCTTGTTAATGCTTCTTTAACGGAAAAGAGGAAGGCGGCAAATAATATTCTCGATGTGCTCAAAGCGAATCCCGGTATTGGTGCTTACTTCAAAGTATTGGAAGAAAGTATAAAGAATGTGATTAAATCTGCGGAAAAGATTGAAAAGCAAGAGCAAATTCTAATGAGGGATGCCTCTATTGTTGTACCGTTAGAAGGTGTTTTGCGAAAATCATTTTAAATAATGAGCAGGACACACACCTGCAAACCTGTGGGGTTAGGGCCTATGCACACCTGTGGGGTCAGGCCTTGAATTGTGAATTGTACCGGTTTTTATTGGCACGTGGTTGTAATTCAAAATTCAAGGCCTGACCCCATTGATGGGAATTATTTTCTCTGGCAGCCAAAATTTTTTGTATATCACCTTTGCTAAAATTTTTTCCATATACTGATAAATATTGAATTATTTGGTGGGTGTTATAAAAACTATTAGAGCTTTCCAACGAAGAGATCAATGATTCTTTGGTAATATTAGCTTTACAGAATTGGCATTGAAATTGAAATTCTTTATTCTTTTGAATGATAAGCAGAAGATGAGAGCTACATTTTAAACATCTAAAGTAATATTCCATTGGTTTAAAGCTGATTTTTTGATATGAGTCCCTACATTTTTGCAAAAGATGAAGGGATTGCCCTGAGAGCTTCTTTAGATTTTCCCACAAAGATTCGCCCCAAAATGTTTCGCTATATTGGCCACATATGGCATTCACCATTGAGAATACAGAAATCATATTTGTTTTTAATTCCTCAATAGGTGATTCGTTAAAGTGATGGACAATTTGGTTTCTAACCTCATTTATATAATGAAAATCATCTTTAATTGGGGCAATATCATAGCCACAGTCTTTTATACGATTAATTAAATCTTGATGGCCAATTGTATTCTTTTTAGGACGTATAGAAACTTTTCCTTCTTGAATGATTAATTCTGGATCATTTAGTGCAAACAGTTCAAAATCTTTTTGTTCCTGTTTTATTGTCGCTAAAAGTATAGACTTAAGAATAAGCAATACTCCTGTATGCGCTATTATTAAGGACATTTTATTTTTAAATTTTTCTACAGTTGGATTCTTAAAGATTTGGATAGCATCTAATGCAGAGAGTTTAATGAATCCAGTAGCATTTTTATATAACAGGCAGTTTTCTTGATTGATGAGGGCAAATCCATCAGATAATTGCTTCATAGAATGATCTCAATATTATATCTACGTTATTTAGAGTTATAAGAATTTATTTTCCGTGAAACCTGTTCGTTGTAACCAAACCAAAAAATCTACTCCAAATTCAGTAATGCAAAAATTATCCTCATTAGTAGTAATCAAAATAGATTGTTTCAGAAAGTTAAGATACATTTCAAAAGTCCATGTTTCAAAAAAATCAGAGTATTTTTGAGTGATGTCCATGAAATAATCGTTTACTCGATTTTTATTTAAACCATGTGGTTTATGAGAGTTAAGAATTTTTAATAAATAAATCTGGCTCCCAAATATAGAATTATAAACAGCTTGGCATCGTAAGCAAAAAAATGTTTCAGCATATTCTTTTGTCAGTATCTCAATTTTTTGGGCATCATCTGATGTCAATCTATTTATATACTCTGTTATCCCTGGAATAGCTTCGGCAACACTAGTAAAACTATAGCTCTGTGAAAGTCGTTGATTTCTAGTGTTTACCTCATCAACTGTTGATGGAGGAATAACTTGCTCTTCGGAGGGATCAAAACTAATTCCTTCCTTGCTGACTTTATTGATTCGATCTAAAAGTCGAGCAATATTATTTTTAAACTTAAAAATAAAGATAAGAAATAAAATAATAGTTGCTTGTGGCCAAGTTGGGCTTATTAAGTTAATTAAATGGTTAATTAGATTGTTGAGATGAGTTAGCCAATTCAAACTAAATTCCTTGTCCGATATACAAAATCTTGTCTACATTGCGTCTAAATGACTTTTTTGAAATTCTCTAAAAACTACAGTAACTTGATTTTATTGGTGGCCCCACTAGGACTTGAACCTAGGACCGATCGATTATGATTTATTTATAAATTTAAAAAATATTTTTCGGACTTCACCTCAAACTTCGACACATATTCGACACGTAAAATTTAAGGTTTGATTGATTTTCGCCAAAATCCAGACTGGAATTGGCTCCCCGGACAGGACTTGAACCTGTGACCTAATGATTAACAGTCATCCGCTCTACCGACTGAGCTACCGGGGAATAGGGTCGGAATCTTAAAACGATTCTGATTGAGGGTCAAGTAGATTTAATAAATAATTTTTTAAAATTGGTTTTATTTGCAGCTTTTTGGGTGGCGGGAATACATTCTACATTTTCCATTGAGTAGAAATCCCTCTCCCGTTTTTGGCAGAGGGGTAGGGGTGAGGGAATTATTTGCAATTTAATTCCCTCATCCCCCCTAAGGGGCACCTTCTCTCCCCGGGGGAGAAGGGATTATCTAACTGCAAAAACGCTGTAAACGGTTTAAGGCGTCTTGCAGGATTTCCATGCTGGTTGCAAAGGATAACCGGATGCAGCCTTCATTGCCAAAAGCAGAGCCGGGTACTAACGCCACACCTTCCTTGGCGAGTAATTCTTCAGAGAATTCAAGGTCATTCTTATAACCACGTTGTTTAATGATGGCTTGTACGCTTGGGAAAATATAAAAAGTACCATCCGCTGGAATCACTTCTATTCCAGGTATTTCTTGCAATCTGGACGCGACAAAATCATGTCTTTGGCGAAAGGCTTTAACCATTTCGACGACGCTTTCATTGCTGCCTGATAGTGCGGCTACAGCGGCTCTTTGGGCAATAGAGCAAGGATTTGAGGTTGATTGGGACTGGATGGTTTTCATCGCATTCATCAATGGCAGCGGACCTGCTGCATAACCGATGCGCCATCCCGTCATGGCATACGCTTTGGATACACCATTTAAGACGATAGTGCGGTCATATAATTCGGGGCAGGCGTTAAGAATGTTCGCAAAAGGTTGGCTCCAAAGAATATGTTCGTACATGTCGTCGGTCGCAATAATAATTTGCGGATGTTTTTGTAAGACCTCGGCTAAAGCCTTCAATTCATCCAATGTGTATGCTACTCCGGATGGATTGGATGGGCTATTTAAAAAGATTAGCCTCGTTTTGGGGGTGATGGCTTTTTCGAGTTGCTGAGCATTGATTTTGTAACGTTGCGCCGGGGTTGTAGAAATAATCACCGGGGTCGCTTCGGCCAATAACACCATATCGGGATAAGAGACCCAGTATGGCGCAGGAATAATGACTTCATCACCAGGATTAAGTAGCGCTTGGCAGAGATTGTAACAGCTTTGTTTGCCACCAACGGAAACTAAAATTTGATTGAGCTGATAATCAAGGCCATTATCTTTTTTAAATTTATTTTTAACTGCTTCTTTGAGTTCAGGTATCCCGTCAACTGCAGTGTACTTGGTGTACCCTTGCTTAATCGCAGCAATAGCGGCTTCTTTAATGTAATCGGGTGTGTCAAAATCGGGTTCACCGGTACCTAAATTAATAACATCATGCCCTTGAGCACGCATTTGGGTGGCCTTTGCTGCTACGGCCAAAGTAGGTGAAGGCTTAACTTTTTGCACGCGTTTTGCTAATGCGATATCCATTTGTTGCTCCTGTGCGATATACTAATAAGATATGAAAGATTTATTTAAACTATATGCCGATTATAAGCCCGCTGGTGACCAGCCGACAGCCATAGCCTCATTAATTGAAGGCTTGGAATCTGGTTTATCCAAACAAACCCTTTTGGGGGTTACTGGCTCGGGCAAGACCTTTACTATAGCACATGTTATTCAAACCATGCGCCGGCCTGCCCTGATTATGGCTCCCAACAAAACGCTTGCGGCTCAGCTTTATGGCGAATTTAAAGCATATTTCCCCGACAACGCGGTCGAATATTTTGTTTCCTATTATGATTATTATCAGCCAGAAGCTTATGTACCCGCGTCAGATACCTTTATTGAAAAAGATTCATCCATCAATGAGCACATAGAACAGATGCGTTTGTCTGCAACCAAAGCCTTAATTGAACGTAAAGATGCGATTATCGTCGCAACCGTATCTGCAATTTATGGTTTGGGTGATCCTGATTCCTATTTGCGTATGGTATTACATCTTTCCCGTGGAGAACAATCCGATCAGCGTAAAATTTTAAGACGACTTGCTGAAATGCAGTACACTCGCAGCAACTTGTCCCTAGAACGTGGTCAGTTTCGCGTGCATGGTGATATTATTGATATTTTTCCAGCCGATTCAGAACGCAATGCGGTACGCATTGAATTATTTGATGATGAGGTTGAAAACATTGCTCAGTTTGATCCGCTTACTGGTGAAATTTTGCAACGCTTCCCCCGAATTACTATTTTCCCTAAAACCCATTATGTGACCCCTCGTGATCGTATTTTGCAAACTGTAGATTGGGTCAAAGAGGAGTTACAAGAGCGTCTCGCTGAATTTAAGGAGCAAAACAAATTAGTTGAAGCCCAACGTTTGGAACAGCGCACTTTTTTTGATCTGGAAATGATGCTGGAATTGGGGTATTGCTCGGGTATTGAAAATTATTCCCGCTATTTATCTGGGCGTGAGGCGGGTGAACCACCGCCCACTTTATTTGATTATTTGCCTAAAGACGCCCTGCTGATTATCGATGAGTCCCACGTTACTGTACCCCAAATCGGGGGCATGTACCGAGGTGACCGTTCTCGTAAGGAGACGTTGGTACAGTATGGTTTTAGACTTCCTTCGGCCCTGGATAATCGACCGTTACGGTTTGAAGAGTTTGAAGCACGCTCACCACAAACAATTTATATTTCAGCTACTCCAGGCCCTTACGAACAGGAACATTCGGATAATGTTGCAGAACAAGTAGTGCGTCCCACCGGTCTTGTCGATCCTGAAGTCGAAATTCGACCGGTGCGCACTCAAGTTGATGATTTAATGTCAGAAATTCGTCAAGTGATTCAACAAAATGGACGCATTTTAGTGACCACTTTAACGAAACGCATGGCGGAAGATTTAACCGATTATTTGAATGAGCATGGCGTTAAAGTACGTTATTTGCATTCAGATATCGATACGGTGGAGCGAGTGGAGATCATTCGTGATTTGCGCTTAGGTGTATTTGATGTTTTGGTGGGGATCAATTTATTACGTGAAGGTTTGGATATGCCCGAAGTTGCCTTGGTTGCAATTCTTGATGCAGATAAAGAGGGTTTTTTACGTTCTGATCGCTCTTTGATTCAGACCATAGGGCGGGCTGCGCGTAACGTGAAGGGACGTGCCATTCTTTATGCTGATAAAATCACAGGCTCCATGCAAAGAGCGCTTGATGAAACCGACAGAAGACGCGAAAAGCAAAAGGCATATAATGAAGCGCATGGCATCACCCCAAAGGGATTAGCAAATCCATAACAGACATTATGGAAGGCGCTTATCAAGGAAAACGCAACACCGCTGTTGCAGAACCCAGTCCAGAATATTTGCACTGGTCAACTCAAGAATTAGTAAAACACATCAATACGTTGGAAAAACAAATGTATTTGCATGCCAAAAACATGGAGTTTGAAGCAGCAGCCAAGATTAGAGATGAGTATCTTTTATTGAAAGAGCAATTGATGAAGTAACGTTATCAGTCACTCCAACACGACTATTTACCAAGATTAGTACCTCGGATGACGAAAATTTTGCATTTCCTCAGAGGGTTGCATCTCGAAAGAAAGGAGCCCGACAGACATGGATTATGAACCCTGAGGTTCAAGTGGGTAGCGAATGAATCGGTTCAGGCTTCCCACTACAAGGTGGGCTTGCACAACGCCGATTTCAGGATGCTTCCCATGCTGTTAGCATTGGTTCTAAAATCTCTCGCTATCGGGTTAAGCTGATTATACCATGGCCATCTCGATGAAAGTCAAGAATGGCCTGGTGCAGACTTAAAAATTATGGGGGCGTTCACCTTCCTGATCTTCATTTTCCTTTTTATTTTTAGAGGCCTGCATTAACTCACGAAATCTCTGACTGCTGTTTTGAATGGACTCTTTTAATGAGGTGTGTATTCGTTCAAAAAGAGGGGTAACTGCATTTTGCATTTTTTCTACAATAGAAGAAAGTTTACGTTCGGCTTTGTCTTCATAGCGGGCTACTACATTTTTTAGATGATCTAACTTGCTTTGTATCCGATTTTTTAAGTCGTGCAAGGCTTCCTCTATTTTCCGTGTTTGTTCACTTCTCTTGGGAGGTACAACAATCCCTAAGTGAATTAATTTTTTTAACTTGGATTTAGAAAATAAGGCGCTGGCTTCAGGAAGTGCACCTCGAGTCTCACACTTCTGTGACGCTTTATCTTGAGCTGTTTCTATCTCTCTTTTTGTTTTTGTGGCTAATTCCTCGCGGTGTGCTTCCATCTCTAGGGATAAGGTGCTGTCAGGTTCGGAGGCTTTGGTTGCCGCAGCTTTAACACAGTTCGAAATTATTCTTTCCATGCCGGGTAATTTATCACAGCCCCTAACGATTTTTCCTTTGCTATCTAAAATAAATGGATTCACATCATCTGTAGAAAAGGTAATATCAGTCACTGTGAAATTCAAAGGAACGTAGGTATTTTCACGCTCACAACGCCCTCTAATCGCAGCAAAATTCTTTGCATCGTTCTGCAATTCACCGAGTTTTTCTAAAACCTGCTGCGCATGAGTTGATAATCCCTCTTTTGTTTTTGCCAAACGAAAGATCGGCGTTTGTTGTAATGCTCCAAAAATGGGGAGTGCGGCATCATAATGTTTTTGCGCCATCAGTTTTTCAGTGATTAACAGATAACGCTCCATCGCTAGGGTTCGTTCATCGATTGATTCTCTTGACAGTATGTCTTTGAGTACGAAATCCGCTATTTTATCATAGCGCTGAAAAAGAGTTTTTTTACGTGTATCGTCTACGAGCATCTTTCGCCGTGCTGCTTCAATGTAATAATCCAGTGGCATGGTTTTCATCTGTTCGATTGCAGTGATTTGTTCAGCGGCTTCTTTTCTGACTTGCTCAATCAATGGTTCATTTTCAGGAGGCTCTTGTTGTTTAAGTTGCTCTATTTTATTGTCTCGCTCTGATTCAATGGCTTTGATGGTCAGTTTTTTCGCCTTTTGGTATCCGTCTTTCTCTGCGGCCTGAAATACCTGTTCTTCAAAAATACGACGTTCGGCTAGGATGTAATAATTGGGTGGTATTTCTTCCATCTCTTGAATTGCATTGATTTCTGCGGCGGTTTCCTTGTTCACTTGTTCAGTTAATTGATTTTGTTCTGCCTCAGAGATAGCCTTTTGTTTTATCTCCCTTATTTTTGTGAATGCTTCAGTCTGAGCGACTTTGATAGCCATCTCCTTGGCCAATTGAAGACGGTCCTCTTGGGCATTAATCGCTGCTATCTCCTTAGCGGTTGCCTTATTGACTTGCTCAATCAACTGCCCCTGCTCGCCTTCAGGCGCTTGTTTCTTTATCTGCTCTATTTCTTGAGCTGCTTTAGCCTTAGAGAGATTGATGGCTAGTTCCTTAACGAGATAAAGGCAGTCCTTTTGTTCTTTAATTGCGGTGACCTTCTTTGCGGTTGCCTGAGTAATTGCAGCCAATTTCTGTGTGGCTTCCTCATTGGCTTTTTCAATCAAGTCTTTCTGCGCCTCTTCTGGCTGCCCTTGTTTTTTTATTGCCTCTATTTTTTCTTTCAGTTCCCCTCTTATATCCTCTCGTGCTTGAGCCGCTTCCGTCTCAACCCTTTTGATGGCCATTTCCTGGGCTTTTTTACTGTCTGTTTTCGCTGCTTCAAGTCCTTCTTCCCGAAAATACTGATTTAAGTTAAGCACATTGATAACGCTTTTAGCGTAGTCTTTTGAGCCTTCTGCAGCGATAGCGGCAAAGGTATCTGCCATTTTGTTCATCATGTAGCGATTAATATGCTTCATGGCTCTCAATTCCTGGCTTTTTAACGATTCAGCCTGAATCAACAGCGCATCAAAGGTTTCTCGGAAGGTCGCAAAACCGTGGTGATCGATCAACTTTTGACATTGCATCTGTAAATCACCAATTTTTGTGGGTCGGAATTCAGCAATAACGGTGCGTAGGGCGGTATGAAGATCTAACTCAAGGAGCTTTTCCACTGCAAGTGGTGGCGTGTCTTTCTTGCCCTCTTGAAGTTCGCTTAATTCAGCCAGATCATCCTCTAGACCATCCAAAACAGATTTATCTTCTTCAGAGAGGGTATCAAAAGAATGTTCCAGTTCCTCCATTAATCGATCAAATTCTCGAAGAAGTTCTTCCATCTTGTCTCGGGGTAAATCTAATGCGTCATAAGCCATTTTTAACACCTTAATTTGTAAAGCGACCTGTATCCAAAGTATAGATAAAATAGAGTTTATTTGCCCTTAAACTGCTTATTATGTAAATAAAATGAACTACGGTAAAATATCAGTCTTAGGAAATTGATTTCTATGGATTAAGCCACCACTCAGCAATTCAGAATGAGCCATTTGATTACCCTGGATTTTTCGTTTACCATGCACCCGCAATTCTTTTTTGAAATTTTGTTCAAATTGAAGAGCACTCGACACTTCAATTGATGTTCACTCAATCCATTTGTCGATGTTCTCCTGCAACGAGGACTCGAGACGAATACGCTAGTGTTCTAGCGGCTATTTTGAGTTAATAAGGGGTAATTATGGTAGCAACTGCTTCAAACATGCTTCCATTAGGAAGTAAAGCACCTGATTTTACTTTAGTAGATACACGCAATGATCAATTGGTTTCCCTTGGACAGATTAAATCACCCATTGCAACAGTGATTATGTTTTTGTGTAATCATTGTCCTTATGTGAAACATATTCAGACAAAAATAGTTGAATTAGCCGAAACTTATCAGAAAAAAGGGATTCAATTTGTTGCAATCAGCTCCAATGATGCCGAAAAATATCCTGCTGATGGCCCAGAACAAATGCGAATGGAAGCGGAAAACTTTCATTATTCTTTCCCTTATTTATATGATGAATCACAAGAAGTAGCCAAAGCCTATAAAGCGGCGTGTACCCCTGATTTTTATATTTTTGATAAAGAAATGCTTTGTGTCTATCGCGGCTGTTTGGATGAATCAACCCCGGGAAATAACAAACCGGTAACTGGCTCGCATTTACAAAATGCCCTGGATAATCTCCTTGCTGGAAAACCAGTGAGTCCAGAGCAAAAGCCAAGTTTAGGATGCAATATTAAATGGAAGTAAAGCATTGCTTGGCTGGTTTGAGCCACAAAATCTCTTTCTCTTCAGGTTTTCTTATACCGACGGGTGTAGAAGATGGAGTTGGGTGCGGCCAGGACTACTCGTAGACAGTATCCTGGCTGCATGCGCCAGAAAAACCATGTTATGGCTTTTAAACTTAAAATTTATCCGGATCGGCCATTTCCCAATGAGATTTATAACTCTGAGGAATATCGGAGCCTAATAGTTGTCCAGGTGTAAGATATTCATATATTTCATTAAATGTTTTGACTTCTTGCACGCTGACTCGCCTCATGATGTGGATGGGTTTTAAATCGCTGGGATTGTCTAAACCGAGCGCGCCAACCATTTCTAAAAAGCTTTTCACGGTGTTTTTATGGAAATTGGCGACATAATGTTTTTTCTGATCGACAACGAGGCCATATTGTAAGCGTTTATTTTGCGTGGCTACTCCGGTGGGGCAAGTATTTGCATTACATTGTTTCGTTTGTAAGCAACCGGTAGCCATCATCATTGCGCGTGCAGAATTACACATATCAGCACCCAAAGCGATATTAGTCAGAATATCAAATCCATTCGCAATCTTACCACTACAGATAACACGAATTTTATCCCTTACATTAATCCCTACTAAGGCATTGTGCACAAAGACTAACCCTGCTTCCAATGGTGAGCCTATAAAATTAATGTATTCTTCAGGCGCAGCCCCAGTTCCTCCTTCTGCACCATCAACAGTAATAAAATCAGGCAGGATATTGGTTTTTAACATCGCTTTACATATGGCGAGAAATTGATCTCTTCGACCCAGACATAATTTAAAGCCAATCGGTTTGCCATGAGATAAATCGCGTAATTTTTTTATGAAATAAAGTAATTCTACAGGAGTGGTAAAAGCAGAATGAGCTATAGGAGAGAGTACATCGTGACCCATAGGGACTTTTCTTACTCTTGCAATTTCCTCCGTTAATTTGGCAGCAGGCAAGATGCCTCCATGAGAGGGTTTGGCTCCTTGCGAGATTTTTATTTCGATCATTTTTACTTCTTTACGATTGGCTTCAGCGGCGAACTCTTTTTCGTCAAAATTCCCTTGTGCATCACGACAACCAAAATAGGCAGTTCCAAATTGAAATACCAGATCGCCACCTTGTAAATGATAGGCGCTTAACCCTCCTTCACCGGTGGCTTGGTAAAAACCACCAATCTGCGCTCCTTTGTTCATGGCCATAATTGCTTTGCCAGACAGCGCTCCAAAGCTCATGCTGGAAATATTAAACCGAGAGGCACTATAAGGTTGGAGACAATCTGGCCCACCTACCATAATTCGTGGTTCGACCTCCGAAAGATGTTTCGGAGCTAAAGAGTGTAGGGCCCAAGTATAGCCAACACTTAAAATATCGCGCTCGGTGCCAAAAGGGACTGTGTCGCGAGTATTTTTGGCGCGCTCATAAATAAGAGAACGTATTTCACGATTAAATGGAAGTTCGCTTTCATCAGTAGCAATAAAATATTGTTGAATTTCTGGACGTAGAAATTCTAAAAAATAGCGCACATGTCCCAAGACGGGAAAGTTACGCAGAATGGTATGTTCTTTTTGAATCAAATCGTAGATCCAAAGCACCATAACGGGAATGAGAAAAGCGAAAAACCATTCGATGCTATGGAACATCGCAAAGAGGGCAAGCGTAAATAATAAGGCTACTCCAAATCCTATATACCATTGGCGTCTCATTTTTAAGTCCTTTTAATCAAGATCTATTGTCCCTCTTATTAAAAATTGTTGAAAAAATCGCAGCTCTTTCCAGCGAAGGCGGTAATCTATTCCCAATTTGGCATGGTGCCTAATGTATGGATTCTCACCTTTATGGGAATTATAGAAACAGCTTGGTGCTTATCCTATTCTTCCACACTATCTAATCAACAAAGCCCGCATCATAAGAGAAGAATTATGTGGGCTATCTTTCCCGCGAAAGACGCGGGAAAATTTTTTGCAAATCCAGAATAAATCAATTAATCCATTTCTGGAATTCGTTCTATCATCTCTCCACCCACCATTTTATTGATTTTATTTTCTAGGGAGTTAATAAATTGAGTGACCTGATGTTGCTGGTGTGCTTGTTTGTTTTTACAGAGGATCAACTCATGACTAATATCCAGTGCCGCGAGCAATAAGGCTTGGAAATTGTCCAACTGTTTCGATTTCTTTTTATTAATCATGATTTGATGATTTAATTTTTGCACCGCAAGCAATAAATTGGGTTCTTCACCTTCCGGGCATTTAATTTCATATGTTTTATTGAGTAGTTTAACAGTACACGATTTCATCTGCGTCATAATAAGACCTTTGCAATTCCATAGAGAGCTGTTATGAATAGTAACAATTTTGCTCGCAAGCAGCAATTAGTAGGATGAACGCTTGCATTAAATCGGGTATCATGGGGTATTTTTTCTATAAATGAGTTAAATATGTCTGAAGAAAGAGAACATTTGCATTTACCTGATTATGATGAATTTTCTGCATCCATTTCTGTTTTAATGCTGCATATATCAGCCAGCTTATTGCATGGGATGATGTGCGGCTACCTATGTGCTGGCGCGGACAGTCAAGGAGAAGCTTATTTACGTGCTTTATTAAATAATAAAAAAGATGAGGCCAGTCGCAATGCTGTTTTAGCCATGTTTGCTGTTTTTTCTATAAGCCAGCAACAAATTAACAGTTTGGATTTTGAATTTCAAATGATGCTTCCTGATGAAGAGGAATCTTTATTGTTAAGGGCACAAGCTTTTAGTGAGTGGTGCGAAGGGTTTACCCAAGCATTAACTTTAGCTGGCATAGGTCTTAACCAATTGCATGAAGAAGAGGCTCAGGATGCATTTCAGCATCTTATTGAATTTGCTGAACTTGATTGTGATACCTTGGATGTTGATGAAGAAGATGAACGTGCATTAATGGAAGTCAGTGAATATGCGCGGATGGCAGTACTTCGTTTGCATAGTGATTTAATTATGAATGAAAAAGAACGTGGTGGTCATACTGGAATAACTCATTAAAAAGGAAGTTACAATGATTTCCCAACAAGAATACCAAATAAGAAGAAATAAACTAGCGCAAAAATTGCCCGCTGGCAGTATTGCCATTATCCCGGCGGCGCACGAAGTATTACGTAACGGTGATGCGCATTATCGCTTTCGTCAGGACAGTAATTTTTATTATCTCACCGGATTTAATGAGCCTGATGCTTTATTGGTACTTATTGCAGGAGCAGATACTCAGAGTGTGTTATTTAATCGTACACGTAATCCTTCGGAAGAACAATGGACAGGAAAACGTCTTGGACAAGATGGGGCGCTTTCTGAGTTGGGCATGCACGCTGCTTTTCCTATAGACAGTGTTGCCGAAGAGCTACCTAAATTGTTAAATGGTAAGTCAGCCATTTATTACGCACTGGCTCGAAATCCAGAGATGGAAAAAACGATCATGCAGTCATTGAAAACCCTTAAAGGTCAAGTACGACGCGGGGTTAAGGTGCCAGACCAGTTATGTGACTTGGAGCCTATATTAGGTGAAATGCGCTTATTTAAAAGCGATGCGGAGCTGGATTTAATGCGTCGAGCAGCGAGCATTTCCGTGAAAGCACATCAACACGCAATGCGTCGTTGCAAGCATTTGGAACATGAATATCAGCTTGAAGCAGAGCTTGTTTATGAATTCAGTCGTCATGGTTGCCGAAGTGTCGCTTATGATCCTATTGTGGGCAGTGGTGAAAATGCGTGTATTTTGCACTACACAGAAAACAACAAACCTTTGCATCGAGGCAGCTTGGTTCTTATTGATGCAGGAGGGGAGTTTGAAAATTATGCTGCTGATATCACCAGAACCTTTCCCATCAATGGCAAATTCAGCCCCGAACAAAAAAGTATTTATGAATTGGTGCTCAAAGCCCAAAAAGCGGGGATTGCGGCGATTAAGCCGGGTCTTCAGTGGAATGAGGTACAACAAATCATGGTCCGCATTCTCACTGAAGGATTATGCGCCTTGGGTATTTTACAAGGAGATGTAAAGGAATTGATTGCCCAAGAAGCATACAAACCGTTTTACATGCATAATTCTGGACATTGGTTGGGATTGGATGTTCATGATAGCGGTCTTTATAAAATTAATGGTGAATGGCGTGCTTTAGAACCCGGGATGGTTTTAACGGTTGAGCCAGGCTTATACATTAGCTCAAACAGTGCGGGAGTGGATAAGCGTTGGTGGGGTATTGGTGTACGTATTGAGGATGATGTGGTAGTCACGAAAACAGGGCATGAAGTATTGACTGCCGCATTACCTGTGGATGTAGATGAAATTGAGGCATTAATGCGTGATTAATAAAGAGACTGATATACTGATTATTGGAGGAGGCTTAACCGGCGCCACTTTAATGCTTGCCTTGCAAGGGTTAGGGTATAGTACTTTATTAGTAGAAGCTAAGCCTTTTAGTGATAAAATAAGTCCTGATTTTGATGCACGCTCTCTAGCACTATCGCCCGCGAGTCGACGTATTTTAAGGATGCTTGGCGTTTGGGATCTTCTTAAAGAGCATGTAACCGCTATAGAGATGATTCATGTTTCCGATCAACATCACTTTGGAACATCACGCTTGCAAGGCGAGGTGGATTCTCCTTTGGGTTATGTTGCTGAAATGCAGCACATCAATCAGGCTTTGCATCAACTGCTGCCTCATGACCAGTTGATTGCTCCAGCGAGTTTACAGACGTTGGATTATGAAAACCATTCGGCGACCGTTCTCACTGATTCGGGTGAAATAAAAATTAAGGCAGGCCTTATTGTTGCTGCTGATGGTGCTCATTCGGAAGCGCGTCGTTTTTGTTCCTTACCTTCCAAAACCAAGCTCTATAGCCAACATGCAATTGTAGCTAACGTGGGCTTGCAAAAGCCACATCAACATCGCGCTTACGAACGTTTTACCAGTTATGGTCCTTTGGCGCTTTTACCGATGCAAGAAAATCGCATGTCTTTGGTTTGGGCTGTGCCTCCCAAGGAAGCAGAACGCCTATTGTCTTTATCTGAGGGTAATTTTTTACAAGAGTTACAAGGCGCATTTGGTTATCGCTTGGGTCGTTTTGCCAAAGTGGGGAAACGTTTTTCCTTTCCTTTACAACAAGTTTTAATGCCAATACAAACCAAATGGCCCGTAGTGTTTGTTGGTAATGCGGCACACACCTTGCACCCTGTAGCAGGACAAGGATTTAATCTTGGACTTAGAGATGTAGCGATGCTTGCACAATGCATCGCCGAGAGGGGACTCAATGCAGAAATGCTCCAGCATTACGTGCAATTAAGATCCCATGACCAAAAAGCCATCACTCATTTAACCGATGGTTTAATCCAAGTGTTTACTAGCCGTTTACCTGGATTGGGAATTGTGCGTGGGTTAGGATTGATTGCTCTTGATAATATCCCTGCCTTGAAGAATCTTTTAGCACGATAT